>JBFRWR010000135.1:0-9113 GCA_051439685.1 Trichodesmium sp. | reverse complement strand
AGGAGACAGGAGACAGGAGACAGGAGAAATGGAAATTATAGAGGAGGTAGTCGTCAAAATTGTCCCAAGATTTTTCTGCCATAATCATCCTCAAATACTAGCTTTTTGCGCTTTTTAGACCCAAAACCTTGCACTTTTTTTAGACCCAAAAAGGCTGAAATCAATATCTATCAGTGCTTTGATATTTAATCAGCAGAGCAATAATTAAAAAGCTGAAAGCTGACTGCTAATAGCAAAATGGTTACAGCAAATTAGGACTCTTTAAATTTACTATACCCAGTCGAACATGAGAACCATCTTTGAGAATAGCTTCTAAGGAAATTTTTATTTCTGGCGCAAATTCAATTACTTCTATTTCTCCCCAGAAACCACAATATTTAGCTTCAGGAAATTCTGGATGAATTTCTCCTACATCTGGACGATGTAAGTTAGCAGGAACTTCTCTAATTACTTTACCTCCAGAAATAAATTCGACTGAAACTGGTGGAGATTTTTTGCCTACTACCCATCCTCCAATACAAATAGAACTAATATCTTTTTCAATTCCTGGTTTCGGTACATCTATGGAACATCCGACTATTTCTGCATCTTTTTCATAGAGAGAAACAGCAACTTCTACATTTGTTTTTATCCTGAAACTAAAGTCTTCTTTTTGTCTGGTTAAATGAGGATTATAAGAAGGATCTTCGTCTATTAAATGTTTCCATCTTTGCTTCATATCTTGAATTTCTTTTTGGAAGCGAAGTTGTTTTTCTCCAGTATTTTCTACTCCTCTACTTTTCGACTCGTGATGATATAAAACAGCGTGAGGTGTATAAATATTTCGATAACCTTTGTGGAGCATTTTTAAACATAAGTCTACGTCATTAAATGCTACTGCTAATTCTTCATCAAATCCTCCAATTTTTTCAAAGACTTCTCGCCGACACATTAAGCAAGCTGCTGTTACGGCAGAATAATTATTGGTAGAAATAATTTGACCTTTATATCCAGTATCAGTGGGAGAAAAACCTCGATGACTATGATCTGCAACGCTATGTATTCCTAATACAACTCCGGCGTGTTGAATTGTATTATCTGGATATAATAATAAGGCTCCGACTGCTCCTATTTTTTCTCTTTGTGCTTGTTCAACCATTGCTTCTAACCAGTCGGAAGTTTTTACTTCTGTGTCATTATTTAGGAATAGTAAATAATCTCCTTTTGCTTGTTCTACGGCAAAATTATTTAGTTTGGAAAAGTTGAACGGAATATTCAGTTCATAAGATTTGAAGCGTTCTGGTTGTTTGTTTTTCCACTCCTCGATAATAGATAATGTTTCTGGTTCATCGCTGCCATTATCTATTACTATTACTTCATAATTTGGATAGGTTGTTTTGGTAAAGATTGACTCTAGACATCTATCTAAAATGTCTCCTAAGTTTCTGGTGGGAATGATTATACTGACTAATTTTTTCTCTGGAATTTGATAACGAATTTGATAAAAACCATGATGGTTAGAGACATGATTAACTGTTCCTATTTCTCCGCGTCTGCTTAATGCTTCTGTTAATGCTTTTCTACCTGTTTTTTTGACAATTTCTGGATTTATTTCTGTTGGATTTTCAGAGATTCTGCTGTGATAAAGTATTTTGGGAATGTGGAATATTTTTTGACTGGTTTCGCTTAAGCGGAGAATTAAGTCATATTCATAATTGCCTTCATATCCGACTCGAAAACCGTTCAATTTTTCTAATAATTCTCGGCGATATATGCAGAAATTACCTGTATACATTCGGGATAAAAATGAATCGGGGCACCAATCTGGTTTAAAGTATGGTTCGGTTAATTTTCCTTCTTTCGTTAATTTATCTTCGTCTGAATAAACCATATCTGAATCTGGATGTTTATTCAGAAATAAGACGATTTCATAAAGTGCGTCTGGTGTTAAAATATCGTCAGGATTTAAGAGGGTTATAAAATCTCCTGTTGCTAATGCTAGGGCAGAATTTAAGTCTGTGGCAATATCTTGATTTTCACTTTTTAAGACTAATTTGATTCTGTTTTCTACTTCTAGATTTTCTGGGAGTTTGTCAGAAATATAGCAAAGTTCCCAGTTGGGATAAATTTGATTAATTACTGATTCAAGTGTCTCTTGAAAGTCTAGGGATAGTTGTTTTTCTGGCAGGATAATACTAATTAATGGTTGGTATCGGAAAGTGTCTAAGTTTTCCGACATTTTGTTTAGTTTTTCTGAGTTGGGTAGGTTTGCTTTTAGCCATAGTTGATAGGAGTCTTCTTGTTCAATTATGGGAGAAGGTAATGGGGAAATAGGAAAGTTTATATCTTCCCTATTTCTGATTTCTTGTTCCTTTTTGTCAACTATGGGAAAAGTTGATGGATGAAGAGTAACGGTTGCCTGTTCCTTATTTTCTTCCTGTTCCCTTAAAGTGTTTTTTTTAGGTAATATTTTTTCTAATTGTTCTTTAATTTCTGCATCCTCTGGATTAATTTGTAAACCTAGTTGATAGAAGGCGATCGCTCCATGAGTTTTCCCTTTTTTTACTAATGTATTACCTAGTTGTAAGTAGAGTTTATGATCTTCTGGTTTAACCTCTAGTGCTTTGTGATAAAGTTGCTCATTGTCGGGATTATTTTCTATGGCTTTTTTATACCATTTGATTGATTCTTCTAAGTCTAATTGGGCGCGTTTTTTCAGAGCATCTCCTAATTTTTGATAAGCTTCTGGCAAATCTGCTTTTAATTCTATTGCTCGACTATATGGTTCTATTGCTTCTTGCCAATTTCCAGCTTCCCAAAGAGTATTTCCTAAGTTAATATAAGACCAAGTAAAGTCGGGATTTAATTCTATTGCTCGACGGTAAGGTTCAATAGCTTCTTCCCATTTTTCTAGTTTTAAGAGACAGTCTGCTAGGTTATTATGAGACCAAGAAAAGTCGGGATTTAATTCTATTGCTTGGCGGTAAGCTGTGACAGCTTCTTCCCATTTTTCTAATTTCTGGAAAGCTTCTCCTAAACTGTTGTGATACCAAGAATTATCTGATTTTATTTGACTTGCTTTTTGATAGACTTTGGCAGCTTCTTCCCATTTTTCTTGTTGCGAGAAAATCTCTCCTAATTTTCCATAAGGTATATCGAATTCTGGATAATTTTCTGTTGCTTGACTATAAGCTTTGAGTGCTTCTTCTACTTTTCCTTGTTCTTGGAAAGCCTCTCCATATCTGTAATAAATTTCTCCGATTTTTTGCTGAAATTCTATATTATTCGGTTGAATTTGTTGAGCCTTTTGATAATTCTGTAAAGCTAGCTCTAACTGCCCCTGGTTTAGTAAAGTATCTCCTAATTTTTGATAAACTTCTAAATTATTGGGATTAGCAGATATTACTCTTTGATAACAAGCAACTGCTTCTGTTGACTGCCCTTCTTGAATTAATATTTCTCCTAATTTATAGCTAGCTTCTACTAATTGAGGCTTTAACTTAATTGCTTCTTGATAACAAGCAATTGCCTGTTCAACTTGACCGTTTTCTGTCAGAGTATTTCCTGTGAATAAAAATTCTTCTGCTGTGGCTTTTCCAGGTTCTAATCTAAGTGCTTGATATAAATATTCTGCTGCTTCTGTTGACTGATTAAGTTGAGTATAAATTTTCGCTAAATTTCTATATGCTCCAGCAAAGTCTGGTTTAATTGCTATTGCTCTTCGATAATTTTGTATTGCTTGTTCCCATTGTTTTTGTTGAGCAAATATTGTGCCTATATTTGCATATACTTCGCCAAAATTAGGTTTAATTTCTAATGCTTTTTTGTAGGAGTCTAATGCTTCTTGTAATTTACCTAGAGCTTGTAAGGAATTACCTCTCATTTTATAAGCTTTGGCTTCTGGTTTTACCTGAATAATTTGCTGAGTAACTGTAATTGCTTGCTGCCATTTTTTTTGATTAAAATAAGTCTCTGCTACTACCATATAAGTTTCTATATCTTCGGGATTAATTCCTGGAAGATTTGCTTGGGGGGTTGTATTATTTATCTGTTGTGTAGCAGCAGCAAGAGTATCATTACTATTTATCTGATTATTGTTTAAACTACCTACTAAAGTATCTCTCGGATTTAACTCTTGACTAGAAATTAAATTGTATTTACTTGTGAGAATATCTTCTGGATTTTCTCTTTTTGTCTGAGCTGCTTTTAATTCTATTGCTTTGCGAAAACAAATTGTTGCTTCGTCTAATTTTCCTTGCTGTTTTAAAGCTTCTCCTAAATTTTGATAAGCTTCTGTAGAATTATTATCTAATTTAATGGCAATGCGGTAACAAGATATTGCTTCTGTTAAACTACCTTGTTCTTCTAGAGTTTGACCTAAACTCATCACTTCGGCAAAATTAGCTTTTTCTGGTTCTATAGATAAAGCTTTATACTGACAATATGTAGCTGATTTTTGATTACCTAAACTTAACCAGACTTTCGTCATATTCCGGTAAGCTCCAGCAAAATCTGGTTTGAGATTTACAGCTTTTTGATAATAGGATATTGCCTCTTGCCATTTTTGCTGCATGGCGTATAAACTGCCGAGGTTAGCATATACTTCCGGCCAATCTGATTTAATTTCTAACGCCTTTTTATAGCAACTTTCTGCCTCTACTAATTTGCCTTGTATTTGCCAAGCATTACCTAAAGTTTTGTAGGCTGGAAAATAACTTTCTTCTATTTTTATTGCTAATTCGCAGGAGGCTATCGCTTCATCAAATTTCTTTTGAGCTAAGTAAGCTTCTGCTTTTTTGTGGAAATTTTCTGCTGCGCTTTCAGAAGGATTTGTTGATGTCATTTTTTCTCTTTGTTAGGGCTATTATTAATTAAGTTGATTTAGAGTTTAACTGTCTAGTACCAATTTGATAAATCTTTCTTACAAATGGTAGAAGTAAGCAAGAGGGAATCAAGAATAGGAAATAAAAAGTAAAGCAAAAGTTTGACTTACTTTTTCTGGCAAAATGTTCTTATTTTCTCATTCTTTTGTTTTTTCTTTTTCAGGAACAAACTAATAAGAAGTCAAAAGAATTTTTCTGCCAATAATTTCTGAGTTTCTGATGGTCTCCCAGGAACCAACCAGAAAGACTAAAGTTAAAGTTTGACTTACTTTTTCTGGCAAAATGTTCTTATTTTCTCATTCTTTTGTTTTTTCTTTTTTAGGAACAAACTAATAAGAAGTCAAAATAATTTTTCTGCCAATAATTTCTGAGTTTTTCATGCTCTTGTGTTTTCTTTTATAACAACAAATAAGTAATACCAATTTGATGTAAAGCTGCATAGAATTATGAATTAATTAAAGTGCCGATCTTTATAGAGACTAAACTTTGATTAAAATTTTATTCTATGCAGCTTCATATTAATTTGGTATAAGGAGTATAGTAAAAGTTTTATTTACTTTCTAGAAGGAGTCAAGAGTTGGCTTGACTTACTTTTTCTGCGACAATTTTCTGACTTTCTTATTCTCTTTTTTTGCCAGTATTCAGCTAGTTAAGATTCAGCTTTTCCTTTCCTGCGGAATGCTGGGCAAACAGAATACTTAGTATTCATGTCGCGTAGCGTTTTATGTTGGCAATAGCCGAAAACAGCTTTTGAAATAATAAAGCAACTATTAAGGTTAGGTAATAATTTTTTTCTTTCCTGGTTCATGCTGCGTAAACATAACTTTTAGTTCTCCTTAAAAACTAATTACTTCTAGCAAGATAATAAGTTAATAACTCATCACTAATAGCTGATAGCTGAATGCTAAAAGCTGATAGCTATTAAACAATACCTACAACTTTGAGCATTTGATTCAGTGAATCTAAATTCACTAAAATATCTTCCACTAAAGAACTTTCATACATTATATTTCTAATCGGATAACAACTAAATACTTCACCCATTAAATAGTAATGCTCTAGTCCTAATAATTGACTAATCTGCCAATAATAGTATCTCAGATAATGGGGTGAAAAAATTTCAATCACCTTTGTCCCTGGATTACAGAATACTATATTTGTTAAACCACTTCCATGAGGAGCTACTATAATCTTGGCATTGGCAAAAGTGGCAATCTGATTTTCTAGAGACATTGACTCTGGAGTAATATAGGTAAAACCAAATTTGGATAATATCTCTACTACCTCAGCTTCATTCATTATTCGCCGATATCTAGCATTACCTCTACCTATATAAATTCTTTCTGAAAAATTTGACTTACTTTTAGTTACACCTTTGAGAAATACTTCCCTTAAAAATTTTAATCCCCACGGTTGTAACCATCCCAGATAACTAGGGTATGAAGGTACGACTAATTCTGTTGCTTGGATATGAGGATGGCGATCGCTTGCTAATATTTTATTTTCTGGAATACCAAGGGTTTGTAATGTTTCTCGTTGAAAAGTTTGTTGATGGTTATTAACTACGAACCAATCTATTTCTTCTAAATTAATACCCTGACGTAATATTTCTATTCTCGGTAGCAAGTCTACCATCCAATGAAAGTAGACATTTCCTGACAGTACCGATAATACTGCTACCTTACCCTGAATTTTCTCTAGGGGTGACAGTTCTTCAAAGCCAAAAATCCGATGTTGACTTGGGTCATGTTTTGTACATCCTGGTAATGGTGATGGATACTCCCTAGACAAATCTGCCAATAAGTAGTTATCTGGAGTCATAATGGCAATCCCGTAACATAATTTCCAGTAACTTTCCTTGGGCATGATCCAAGCTCTTCCCGACCGTATTATAGTGACAAAGGTAGGATTCTGGGATATTTGCTGAAAGTAAGAAAATCCTGATATACCATTTTTTGCATCTTTTGTCAAAACCGATCTAGTCCCCCCCTTTTGAAGGGGGGTTAGGGGGGATATTTCTTGAGAAGTTACAGATTTATTTCCCTCTTTTTGAAGGGGAGTTCGGGGAGATATTTCCTGGGGAGTTACAGATTTATTTCCCTCTTTTTCCTGGGGAGTTAGGGGAGACATTTCCTGGGGAGTTACAGATTTATTTCCCTCTTTTTCCTGGGAAGTTAGAGATTTAGTTCCCCCCTTTTGAAGGGGGGTGAGGGGGGATTTTTCCTGACTCAACTCATCCTGAACATTAAGACTATATACCCTTTGAGCAAGAGATTTTGGCTTAAACCACTGATAAATTTGCTTTAAACATTCACCACAATTTAACCCGTAGCATTCCACATTTTTCTTTCTATTTTCAAGATTTACTTTAATAGGAGACTGAGCAATTTCTTTTCTATACTCTGTATCTAATTGTTCTAATCTTACCTCTTTATATTGTTTGTGTTTGTCATAATTATTCCCATCTAATTTTTGTAACCAATCTTTTGTAGAGAAAAATAATCCCTCCAACTTTTGACAAGGTAGAAAATTACTATTTAATAAACCAGAACCTAATTCTACATTAGTCGATAAAACCTGATTATAATAATCTATCGCTTCCTGCCATTGCTTCTTTTTTTCCAGAACATTACCCAATTCAAAATAAATTTTATAAGTCTCATCAATTCTCTGTTCATCCAATAATATTTGTAGAGCTATTCGATAACTAATAATTGCTGAATTTAACCGTTTTTGTTTAACTAAACTCTTGCCTAATAACCAATAAACCTCTGCCGAATTAGGTTGGAGTTGTAATGCTGTTTGACAAAAACTCTCAGCAGTTTCATAAGCTCCACTTTCCATCAATACATTGCCAAAATGAACATTATATCTAAACAAACACTCAGAGATTTTCTGATACTGCTCCTGAGAAAATTCTCGATTATTATCTAACTTTTGTAATTCCTTGAGAAAATTAAAACCTGCTACTTTTGTCAAATAAAGCTCATCTAATCTTACACCTTCAACACTATTTAACTTGGCTTCTAATACCTGAAAATATCCATCAACAAATTCATTATCATCAATCATCTTTTGTAAACAAACAAAAGCCTCTCGAAAGTTACTAATAGTCATCAAAGAAAAAGCACAATCACTATAAGCTAATACACTATCCTTTTCTCCCTTCAGCCTAATAACTTCTTGAAAATATTTTACTGCCAATTCATGCTCCCCAATAATTTGTAATGCCTTGCCCAAATTATAATGAGCCTTAATAAAACCAGGTTCTAATTCTATAGCACGATAATAAGTAGCGATCGCTTCTAGAGGATTTTCCTTGAATAAAGTAAAACCAAGATTATTATATAAACTAGCAGAATCTGGTTTTAACACCAGTGCCTGTTGATAAACTTTAATCGCCTCTTCTATTTGATTGCAATTAGCTAAAACACTACCTAAATTATCATAAGCTTCGATCAAATCTGGCTTTAATTCTATTACTTTTCTATAAATATCAACCGCTGCTTGATAATTGTTTTGCAATTCCAA
Source organism: Trichodesmium sp. (assembly GCA_051439685.1). Classification (GTDB taxonomy): domain Bacteria; phylum Cyanobacteriota; class Cyanobacteriia; order Cyanobacteriales; family Microcoleaceae; genus Trichodesmium. The sequence goes on along the minus strand of JBFRWR010000135.1, from coordinate 720 downwards.
AACGATACCCAAACCCAAATAAGCCTTCAGATAATTTGGTTTCAGAATAATTGCTTTTTCATAACAATTAATCGCATCTTCCCAATCTCCATATTGATGCTTTATATTACCTAAATTATAATATACTTCCGGCCATTTTATCCCTAAATCAATTGCTTGTTGATATTGATTAACTGCTTCACTTAACCACTTTTTCTGACTATACAATTGACCAAGAAAAGCATGAACTTCTGCATATTTTGGCTTAATCTCCAAAGCTTTCGTATAAGCAAACATAGCTTTTTCCAGATTATCTTCTGCAGCGTAACTTTCACCTAATATTCTATAAGCATCAGCCGAATTTGACTGTATTTCTAAAATTTGTTGACAGGTTGCTATAGCTTGACTTAATTTACCTTCAGTCAAATATAATTTTGCTAATCTGATGTCTTTTTCTATTTTCATCGTAAAATGCCAATATCAGGATATATATTAATTTATCTTTATTAGGAAGAAAGATTAATGTCAGCCAAAGACTTTTATCACGATACAGTAAAAAATGCTTTAATCAAAGATGGTTGGAATATTACAGACGACCCTTTAATTTTATCTATTGGCAAAAAAAATTTATTTGTAGATTTGGGGGCTGAAAAATTAATTGCTGCAGAGAAAAGTAACCAAAAAATTGCTGTAGAAATTAAAAGCTTTATTGGTGCATCTCTAATTAATGATTTAGAAAAA
>JBFRWR010000134.1:0-2711 GCA_051439685.1 Trichodesmium sp. | reverse complement strand
CTTGAAAGTGGCAATCAAACAGGTAAATATCGCGAAGGTTATCAAGACTATGGTAATCTAGTCAGACGAATAGCTGAATCATCTCATCAAAGTTGTTTGTTAATTACCAGCCGAGAAAAACCAGAAGGAATTGATTTAATCGCTAAAAAAAATCAAACTATAAAAGTTTTAGAATTAGAAGGTTTAAATCTAGAAAACAGTCAAAAAATATTTACAGAATATGGAGAATTTTCTGGCTCGGAAGATGAATGGAAATTAGTTGTTGAACATTATGGTGGTAATCCTTTAGTTTTGCAACTGATAGCAGTATGTATCCGCTCAATATTAGGAGGAAAATTATCTCATTTTGTAGAGAATTATTTAAAATTAGGAGAGCTAAAATTTGAGGAAATTACCGATTTATATGAACGTCAGTTTAATCGTTTATCTACCTCAGAAAAGGAAATTATGTATTGGCTAGCGATTAGTGATGAACCAGTTTCAGATACAGAACTAAAAGAAGATATTATTTCATGGCAAACAAAGCAAGAATTACTCCAATCATTAATATCTTTAAAACGGCGATTACTCATCAAAACTACTGAATTAGGATATACAGTTATACCTGTAATCAGAGAATATATTATTGCTCGATTAATAGATGAAATTTGCCAAGAAATTAAGAGTGGTGAAATACTTTTTTTAAATAACTATTCTGTCTACAAAAAAACATCTATAGATTATATTAGAGAAACTCAATTTCGTCTTATTAGCCAACCATTAATAGAAAGATTACTTCAGGGAATAGGAGGTAAAATAAATGTAGAAAATAAACTCCAAGAAATTCTATCAAATTGGCAACAAAAATATCCTGAAGCTCCTGGATATTTAGCAGAAAATCTTCTTAACATATTGACTCAGCTAAATGAAATATAGTATTTTAATTCAATGGTCTGAAGAAGATCAAACATATATTGCTAGTTTACCTGAATGGGGGAAATATGCTCAAACTCATGGTGAAACTTATGAAGAAGCACTAGAAAATGCCAAAGAAGTTTTAGAAGATTTAATATGTGCTTATGAGGAAATGGGAAAACCCCTACCCCAACTTCAAAAGCTACAATTAATCTAACTTTTATAGCGATCGCTTTCTATAAGTAGATAGGCACGAATAAACCTCACTATGTAAGGGTATGTAAATGCAGTCCAAACCCTTGAGATTGCTTCCTTCCACTCCGTTCCAGTCGCAATGACGTACTTGTAAATTTTCTGACCTATCTAACTTAATTTATCAACAAAAGTCTCAATAAAAGCATGAAAATTTAAGAAAAAAATACGCAAATGCCAGCTAAAGACTTGTATCACGACACAGTAAAAAACGCCTTAATTAAGGATGCTTGGAATATTACTGACGACCCCTATGTTTTGGCAATTGGGAAAAGAGATTTGTTTGTTGATTTAGGGGCTGAGAAATTAATTTATGCTGAAAAGGGAAACCAAAAAATTGCTGTATAAATTAAAAGTTTTACCAGTTTATCGCGAGTTAATGATTTGGAAAAAGCATTGGATCAATATATCCTATATTATGATATTATCCAAGAAGTAGAACCAGATCGTTTATTATATTTAGCAATTATAGAAAGTGTTTTTGAATAAATTTTTGCAGAACCTATTGGTCAAGTTTTATTAAAAAATAAACGGTTGAGTTTAATTGTTTTTGATGCCAAACAAGAGGTCATTGGTCAATGGATACCATAAATCATTATCATCAAATTATAACTGAAATTCTAGGGGAATATGCTAAATTACCTTATGCTCACGGCGACTTAGAACAAAAGTTTATCATTAGTGAAGACCACAAAAATTATTTGTTATTAACTCTGGGATATTTAAAGGAAAAAAGGGTACATAGTTGTGTCGTTCACTTAGAAATTATTAATGATAAAATTTGGATTTACGAAGATGGATTAGAAGATGGAATAGCTTTAGATTTACTAAATGCAGGTATTCCTAAAAGTAAAATTGTATTAGGTTTTCATCCACCGGAAATTCGTCCTCATACAGGGTTTGCAGTGAATTAGTTTTATTTAGAGTCAAATAAAGATTAAGGAGTAGTTTGGAGGTAAAAATTATGGGTAAAACCAGTAATGTTATTGAAATTATTGTTGATTTAGTTGCGACATTCCCTCCAGAAAAACAACAAGAAGTTTTAAATTTTGTTGAATTTCTAGAGACTAAGTTAAGAGATGATTTTATTCAAAGAACTTATGGTAGTTGTGCTGACGATCCAATTACTATTGATGATGGAGGAATTTCAGAGGAACTTGATGATAATTTAGAGGGGGTTTTCAATGTAGTGCGGGCATCTTGCCCGCGATAGGTATACCTCACGGGCAACGGGAAGCGCTGTAAAATTATTTATTGTAGTGCGGGCATCTTGCCCGCGATAGGTATACCTCATAAAATCAGGAAGTCCTGTAATTTAGAGACGGTCTTCACAAGTTAAATTTTCTTTTCATCTGCTTAACAGATTGATAAATTTCTGGCAAACGCTTATAAATAGCAGAAGCCTTCAAATAAATCTTATTAGGAACTGCCGGACTACTAGAAACAATCTCACCCGCAGCAACATCATTATGAACACCCGCTTGAGCAGTAGCGATCGCTCCATTTCCGATTTTTGCCTGATTAGCAACTCCTACTTGACCTGCTAAAATCACATTATCCCCAAG
>JBFRWR010000133.1:0-3980 GCA_051439685.1 Trichodesmium sp. | reverse complement strand
GTTTCTGCTAGGGATAATCATACCTTAGACCAGGATGTGAAACTATTCTTTAATTTGGGTAATGCAGTATTTGATGCTGGTCTTGCTGCTTGGGATGCTAAAATTGTCTATGACTATGCTCGACCTGTACGCACAGTCCGAGAATTAGGAGAACTAGGTTTAATAGGAGAATTTAATCCAGAACTTGGTGGTTTTGCTATTGATGCTTGGGCAGGTCCTGGAGAAGGAACTCAAACTATTTTGGCAACTGATTTTCTGACCTATCAAACCCCTGGTAGTGACCCCTCTCCTCCTTTTGCCGAATATGTATCCGGTCACAGTACCTTTAGTGCTGCAGGTGCAGAAATTTTGAAAAGAGTTACTGGTAGTGATGATTTTGGTGCTTCAGTCAGTTTTGCAGCAGGAGAATCTCGTTTTGAACCTGGTGTAACACCGGAAGAACCTCTTGTTTTAGAGTGGGCAACTTTTAGCGAAGCTTCAGACGAAGCAGGTATTTCTCGTATTTACGGTGGTATTCATTTTGATGAGGGAGATATAAATGGTCGCTCATTAGGAAGAGAAGTAGGGGAAAGTGTGTGGGAAAAAACTCAGTCTCTTATTTTTCCTAGTGAGACTTTCGGTACAGATGAGAGTGATAATTTGATTGGAAGTTCTACTAATACTAATAATTTCATACCTGGTTATCGTGAAAACGATATAATCTCTGGTGGAGATGGTAACGACTTGCTTTATGGAGGTAAAGGTAACGATACAGTTGATGGTGGTGCAGGTATCGATCTTATTAATGGCAATCGAGGCGATGACATTTTGATAGGAGGAACTGGAGGCGATCGCTTTGACTTTGGCGCTAATGATGGCAATAATATCATTGTTGATTTTGAAGATGGTATAGATGTCATAGGTTTAGGAGATGGTTTGAGTTTTGAGCAATTGACTATTTCTCAAGTAGGTAATGACACTCGTATTAGTGTTGACCAACTTTCAATTACTTTACAGGGAGTTGCCGATCTGGTCATTGGTGCTGATGATTTTATTCAGCTTACTTAAGGAAGGAGTAGGAGTTTTTAGGGCGGGTTGAGCAAATAAATTATCTGGATAAGGCTTTGAGTTAAACCCGCTGCCTACGATATTTTAACGTTTAATTAGACTTATACCATTTCTCTGTAACAATGGGCTTAATAATTTTTACCCAGACCCGAATTTTTCTAATAGCTGTTAGCTTTTATCAAGAAGAACTTCATAGATAAATGGTATTTCCTACTTAGACAAAATCTGGTTATTTCACACTTATGAATTCAGAATTCATAAAACTTCCCCTAAAGACAGACCGACTCAGTATATTTTTCAATAATTTCCGAGGCTTAAATCTTTCCTTTTTTTTCTGATTTATTACTGGCTTTGACCTCTTATTGAAAATTAGATACTTAACAATAATAAAAATTTTCGTTTATTCTTTTTTGAAAGGAGAGGCTAGAAATTGTCATTGTCAATTATTAGTTATTAATTGTTAATTATGTTAGATACATCACCACTCCCTAATTCATTAGGCTTCTTAGCATTAATCTCCTACATCATCACTTTACTGCCAACAATGTTAAGAGTTGTTTTCCCCAGAACTAAAAAAACCAAAATTCCGAAATTATTGGGAGATTATCGTCGTCAAATTGGTGTAATTTCCTTCTTATTTGCTCTTGCTCATGGCCTTTTATTAGTTAGTAAAAGAAACTTTGATTTTTTCGACTTTAAAACTTATTGGATATATGTACAAGGAGTCGCAACTTTCATAATTTTCACCCTACTAACAATCACTTCTAATGATTGGAGCATAAAAAAGTTGAAGAAAAATTGGAAGAAGTTACACCAACTAACTTATCTAGCAATGTTTCTCTTAGTTTGGCACGTCATTGAAAAAATGTGGGGCCATTGGACTTATGTTAGTCCATTAGGGATAGTTGGAATTACGAGCATAACAGTTTTATTTATTGTCAGAAAAATGAGAGAACGCCAAAACAAATTAGCAAAAGCTAAAGGTAGAAATTACAGCACTTTTCAGTCTTGATGAACTACATCGCCATAACGAAGTCAGAAGTCAGAAGTCAGAAGTTAACGCATGTAACAGGTATTTGATCCCCACTCCAAAAACATAACGCCTAACCAAGCGGGGCTGCGCGACCCAATTATTTTGGTAAGTCCTGATTTTTCTCATAAGTAATTATCAATAATAGGATAAAAATTTATGTTTGTTCAACTCAAGCACCGAAAATATTTTATAATAGTAATAGCAACAACTATTTTGATAGCTATTAGCGAACTTTGGTCGTGGCGATCGCTATCAAGACCAACTAACAACGATACTTTACCTTCCCTAACTCTTTCCGGACATCAAACATGGGTTTATGCAGTTGCTATCAGTTCCGATGGCAAAATTTTAGCTAGTAGTAGTTATGATGGTAAAATTAAGGTTTGGAATTTCACTAACGGTAAATTACTTCATACTATCAATGCTCATGCTGACGCTATTGAATCCCTTGCTATGAGTCCAGATGGCAAAATTATTGCTAGTGGGAGTTGGGATAACGACATTAAGTTTTGGGATCTAACTAATGGTAATCTCATCCGCACTCTTGCTGGTCATATTGATGATATCAAAGCTATAGCTATTAGTGCTGATGGTGAGACTCTTGCTAGTGGTAGTTATGATGGGATGATTAAACTATGGAATCTCAAAACTGGTTCTGTTTCTGTTGAAGGTGGCTTTCAACATTCAGCTCCTATAAATTCTCTAGCTTTTAGTCCAGATGGCAAAATTCTGGCTAGTGGGGATAAAAAAGGTCAAATCAAGACTTGGCAGTTAGATACGGGTAAACAACTCCATTCTTTGGCAGCACATCAAAATACAGTTTGGGCGATCGCTTTTAGTCCAGATGGCAAAATGCTTGCTAGTGGGAGTCAAGACCGGAAAGTTAGGTTATGGGAGGTAGACACTGGTAAACTAAAATACACTCTAGATGAGCATGACAGAGCGGTTTTATCTGTTGCTTTTAGCTCAGACAGTAAAACTCTTGCTAGTGGTGGTTACGATAGAAATATTCATCTGTGGGAGATAGATACAGAAGAACTACTGGAAACCTTGACTGGTCATTCTCAAGCGGTTTGGTCTGTAAAATTTAGTCCAGATGGGAAAAATATTGCTAGTGGTAGTGCTGATGGAACTATTAAATTGTGGTCTGTATCTGGTTTGAGTAGTCACGAGTTAGAGAATGCAACTCAACCATCTGTTGTGAAGAAAGAAGCAGAGATAGCTATTATTTCAGAGATTACTGATATAACTCAGTTAGAGAAGTTAAACCAAAAGTTGTATGACAAAATTGACCAAAGTTGGCAACAGACTCCTACTTGGTATGAAGATTTGGTATTTCGGGTGAGAGTAAATGAGGATGGAGCAATAGTTAGTTTTGAACCTATAAATCAATCTGCTCAAGATTACGCAGGACAAACACCTTTATCTCAGCTATTAAGTAGTAATAATTCTGGAATTGTAACACAGAAGGAATCTTTGGTACTATTCCGGGTGGTAATGACTCCAACAGGTGTACTTGAGGTTAGTCCTTGGTTTGGTTGGTTGTAGTTGTTCAACTAAAAATTCCAGAAAATGTTAAACTTTTTGATAACTAATAATCCTATTTCTATAAATAAATTTGTTAACCCTAATTTATAAATATCATCCATGACTCTACCGATTTTATCATCGTTTAAATATTCACCTGAGATATCTGAACAATAATAATTTTTCTATAGCTTTATCTTCAAAGAATTGACTAAATAAATATAGAGGACGTGATACCATTCCTAGCCCGTTAATAATTAAAGCTTTTATTACTTCTCCTGATGTAATTTTTTCTCGACTATCAATTCCGAATTTTTGGTTAATTATTTCCACTATTCCTATCTCATCAATTAGTCCTGCAACTATTCCTAAG
>JBFRWR010000132.1:0-16838 GCA_051439685.1 Trichodesmium sp. | reverse complement strand
GTCAGGATTTTAGGCAAACCAAGGGTAGAAAAATCTCCGAACAATTATTTCTCTGATGTTCTCTGTCTCCCCACACTTCCCACACTCCCCACACTCCCCACACTTCCCAAACTTCCCAAACTTCCCACACTCCCCACACTCCCCACACTCCCTATCTAACGCACCATTTTAAGGTGTGTCTGTCCACTATAACTCTTGAAAAGTCTGCTACTCCCTATTCCCTACTCCCTAGCGTGTAGCGCTATATTTTCTGATTCACTTTTGACTTTTGACTTCTGACTTTTGACTTCAATTATATGTTACCACGTTACAAAAATGCTTGAAAAAATCGGTTAGTGTTGAGGACGTGAAGTTAATAAACTAGATAAAATCTACTTTTCAGCAAATCTAAACCCCATTTAACAGATAAATAATGTTGACAATTATCGGTTGCGGTAATCTTAACCGTAGTGATGATGGGGTGGGAGTAATTATTGCTCAACACCTACAACAATATTTGGTTAAACATCCTGTTCCTGATGTCCGAGTTTATGACTGCGGTACTGCGGGGATGGAAGTAATGTTTCAAGCGCGGGGTACTCAACAACTAATTATTGTAGATGCTAGTGCTACAGGTTCGGAACCAGGTGCAATATTTAAAGTTCCTAGTTCGGAGTTGGAAGCATTGCCAGAACCTAGTTATAGTTTACATGACTTTCGTTGGGATAATGCTCTAGCGGTGGGTAGAAAAATTTTTCGGGAAGACTTTCCTGATGATATAACTGTCTATTTGATAGAGGCTGCAAATTTAGATTTTGGTCTAGAACTTTCCCCTATAGTTAAGTCTTCTGCTGAAAAGGTTTTTCAAGAAATTATCAACATTTTTCAGGCGAAAAGGTAGGGGTTAAAAAAATACTTTAGGAGCAATTAGTAGGGAATTAATATTCATTACTAATTACTTAAAGATTGTTAACATCAAATAGTCATAATTTGGTGGAGAATATCCAACAAAAAAATTAACATTTAAGGATATAAACATGGACGAACAAAAACAAGAAAAATATTTTGAATTAATTGATAAATTAGTTAAATGTCCTAATGGCAAAGAACCTGATGTTTTAGATGAAAATATTGAATTGGTTGATGCTGGTTTTGTTTCAGTTTTAATGCAAGTTGGTCAAGCACAAATTCATCATGGAAATCAAGATGGAGCTAAATTTTTATTCCATCTTGCTCGTGAATTAGCTAAACAATTAGGATTATATCCTGACCCAAATACTTCAGAAGCTCCTGCCCAATAAATAGAGTAAATCAGGGCTGTTTCATTCTCGATAGACACGGAGACACGGGGACACGGGGATGGAGGCTTATTACCTGAAAAATCGGCAAATGCGTGGTAAATTTCCCTATTCTCCTGTCCCCTAATCTGCCATTCTCCCTTAATCCTTAACTTGCGATATTTTGAAACAGTCCTGCCAGTAAATAGATAGTTAATATTATGTTTTCTCAAACAGAAGCAGAAAAATTAGCAATTGATTTTTTGATTAATGAGTGGGAAATTGCCCAAACTGAAAAAGATTGGTTGAGTATTAGATATGTTAAACAAGAATCTAGTTGGTACATTGTTGAAGTAGGGATAGAAGGATGTCCTGACTATTGGATTCTCCAGGTTTATGATACTTGTGAATGTGACCCTTGTTATACTTTTGTATCTCCTTTAAGTGGTTCTCAAGATACAGATGATTTACAGGAATTACCTGAATCTATTGCTAATATGATTGCCTTTGAACGTAGTTCACAAATGTCTCAAATAGCCAAAGTTTGAGCTATACAAGAGTTAAGATAACCAATACAGATAGTAGGGGTTAACAGCCGTTAACCCCCTACAAAATAGATGGCTGTATTAAAAAAATCTAAATAATCAGATAGTTATTAATTTGAAGTTGATAGGATAAGTTAAATTAAATAGATTAATTATACGTTGAATAGTAACAAAAAATTAACAATTTTTGCTAGAAAATATTAACTATTAAAAACTGTGATCCAAACTATTAGTGATACTACTGTTAAAGCAGCATTAAATGCCATAGAATCTGAGTCGGCAAATATTTCCGAAAAAATTCAGATGTTGATAGAAATGGCAGATGGGTTGCAACAAAAGCCTAAAAACTCTAAACAACTAGATGACGCTATTTCTCTATATGAACAAGCCATAGAATTATCCAGCGATGATTATCCCTTACTGCAAGGGCAAGCATTGGCTGGAATGGCTACAGCTTTGAGGATAATGCCAGGGGAGGGACCGGAGCTATTGCTAGAGGCAAAAAAAGCTTATGAAACAGCTCTAGAAATATTACGGGAACAAGGACAACCCGAAGAAGTTGCAGAAGCAGAAATGAACTTAGGCTTGGTATTACAAGCATTAGTTCCTTATAACTTGGCAACGATGAAAGAGGCAATACAGGGATATCAACAGTCATTATCAATATTTACAGCCGATAAATACCCTCAAGAATATGCCATATTGCAGAATAATATCGCGATCGCCTATCTGTCAATGACTTTATCCCCAGAAAGGGAAGGTATGCGACAAGCAATGGCAGTACAATCATTTGAGGAAGCATTAAAGGCGGTAAGTCTGATCGAACATCCCAATGAATACGCGATGTTGCAAAATAACCTAGCGAATGCCTTACAATACCTCCCTAGTCTACATCCTATCGACAATAATTTACGAGCCTTAGCAGCTTACAATGAGGCTTTGAAAGTGCGTACTGCTAAAGATACACCATTAGAGTATGCAGCTACTATCTCAAATAAAGCTAACGTTTTATATAATTTACCGGATAACCCAAAACACCCAGAAACAGGAAATTATCAAAATTTGCTCCAGGCAAAAAAACTCTATGAAGAAGCTCAAGCAATCTTTTGTGAATATCAGGAATTAGAAAGAGCAACAGTAGTTTCGGAAGCATTGTCAGCAGTAGAAGCAGAATTATTCATGTTTGAAGCTCAAGTTACCAACTCTTAGAAAATAGGAGATTATAATCAAGAAAGGATTGGTGAGAACAGAGACTAATTGTCGATCAGAGACTAGGAAATCTTTTTCTAACTGTTCCCTATTCCCTATTCCCTATTCCCTATTCCCTATTCCCTGAAATATAACATAATTAGGAGGACAAAAATGAGTAATTTAGTTACCACTATCAATACTCTAATTACAGACTTGGATGCAATACCAAGCATTCATATTTTTGTCAGTAACTTAGCTGCGGGAGAAATTACAATACTAACTGCCATATTTTGGCTGGGAGTTGCGAGTGCCATCTCCATTATTGGTGGTGCTATCGGTGGAATATGGTTAGCGGGAAAAGATTTAGGTTATAATTTGGCTGCCATGATTGGTGGTTTATTTGGTCCTGCTGGTGTCATTCCGGCAGTTATTGTTGGTTTAGCAATTTTGAAATTTGTTTAGTTGCAAGAGACTGATTTTTTAATTATGTCAATGTAGTGGTGAGATACCTAAAACGTTCAATAGTAGGGGAGGGTTCCATGTTAAATTTATGGGATCATAGCAGTTTTCAATGGGCGTGAGGTACATCGAACGATACCCCTAAATCCCCCCTTACAAAGGGGGACTTCCAGTTCCCCCCCTTCTCAAGGGGGGTTAGGGGGGATCGAAAGAACTGTACTTCACGCTTACAGGAAAATTCTATACAACATTTAATCAGATAAACTCGCCCTCGCTTCAATAATCTAATGTTCTATAAATTGAAAATAGGAGAAATTATTATGTTAGAAGTTGGTTGGTATAGTACAAAATTGTTACTCAAGGGTAAACTGTTACGGAATCCATTGTACTTTTTCAGACAAGTAGCTTTAGCAACTTCAGTTGGAGCTTTAATATTAATAGCAATGGCAAAATTGGAAACAACATTGTTGTTGCCAATTATCATTTCTAGTCTAGCAACTGGAATTGCTATGCCATTTTTGCTCAAAGATATAAAATTGCAATAGGAAATTTGGGATTTTTCCTAGCCTCCTAATTCAGTAGGAAGAACTGGTAACTAATAACTTGATAACTTACAGGACTTACGCAGGAGAACCCCCCAAACCCGGTTTCTCGTAGATGTCTTTTATTAAAAACAACGATTTATCCTAGAAACCGGGTTTCTTTGCGTAAGTCCTAACTGATATAGCAATATGTATTCAGGTTAGAACATTGATAAATCCTAGAATCCTTTAACAGTCTAATTTTCCCTGTTCCCTGTTCCCTGTTCCCTATTCCCTAGCGCTACGCGCTATAACTGAAATGACTCAAGCCAAAATTCCCTTGCAAGAGTCTGTTAGTCTCGAAACTCTTGTATCTGACATTACTCACTTTGAGCAGGCGATCGCTCACTGGGATGAAAATCAAAAGTTAGTAGTCGAGGGTTTGAGAAATGCTATCGAAGCATTACACAAAGAGGCTTTGACTAGATTAATTCGTAGTGTCAAACAAGATTCTATGTCAGCATTACGCGAAGCAGTGCAAGATGAGGTGGTTTATAGTTTATTGCGCTACCATGAATTAATTAAACCACCTATACCTTCTTTGGAAATTCGCATTCACAAAGCTTTGGATGAAGTGCGTCCAGGTTTGCAAAGTCATAATGGTAATGTGGAGTTGGTTGCCATTAAACCACCGGATACTGTGGAAGTAAAGTTAGTGGGAAATTGTAGTAATTGTCCTGCTTCTACTTTAACAATGAAAGATGGAGTGGAACAGGCAATTAAAACTCACTGCCCAGAAATTAAAAATGTAGTTTCCGTAAATGCTCCAGTTAGTGGCAAAGTAAGTGACACTATATCTAGTCCGTTTGCTGCTCCAGAGGAAACAGGTTGGATTGCTTTAGCAACTATTGATCAAATTCCTGATGGTGGTATTTTAGCTGTTGATGTAGACGGGTTGAAATTAATTTTGACTCGTGTAGATGGGGATGTTATTGCCTATCGTAATAGTTGCAGTCACTTAGCTAAACCCCTGGACGGAGGAGAAGTAAGAGAAGGCATTCTTACTTGCCCATTCCACAATTTTCAGTATGATTTAGCAACAGGGGAATGTCTAACAGCTCCAGAAATGAGTTTACAAAAATACCCATTAATTAGCAGAGGCGATCGGATTTTAGTTAGGTTTTAGTTTAGTTTGGGAATTTGTTTATTATTGGCGTTGGATTGTATTTAGGGTAATTCATGAATTACCCCTACTTCCCGGATATTCCTAAACTTTATATCCAAATATAAAAGATGCTAAAGAGTTGAAATCAAATGGAGAATTTGTAAACCCGATAAAACTTAAATTATTAATCCTGAAATCAGTAGAACATTCAAGTTCAGCAAAAGTAGGAGCTAAAAATTCATAAGTTTCGCCAGATGGTAAATCTAAATCTGTAGAAGATTGAATCAAATGCTCTTCAGACCAAGTATTTAAACATTTACCAGTAGCAACATCCCAGAGTTTAATAGTTTTCTTATGACTTCTACTAGCAATAGTTTGACTATTTTGGCTCCAAACTAAGGCAGATACCCGATCATCTGTAGGTATCTGAAAAATTTGTAGACATTTACCTGTACTAATTTCCCATAATCTCACTGTTTGATCCTCACTTCCAGTAGCGAGAAGCTTGCTATCTGGACTCCAGGTAATGGAATGTATTTCTTCAGTATGACCTGCAAAAACTAGATGTGCTTGATGATTCACCATAGGTAACAGACGAATATTTCCTAATTTATTGGCGATCGCTAAAAACTCTCTATTTGGACTAGAAGCGATAACAGAAATGTCGCCTAAAATTGGCATTTGCATTTTTTCTAACAACATTGGACAGTCTGAAATATTTTCATCTAATTGTTGCTTTTGTGATTTTTCATAAGTCCGCTCCTCAGATAAATCTAAAAAATCTGTAGGACAAACACAAGAGGTATGATCTAACAACTGGGAATGATTACTTTCATGGCATTTTTTTCGCTCATCTTGACTCATCACAGAGCAAATTTTCCCAGGAACTATTGCACAAGAGTGAGAGTATTTATTATTAGTATTAGTTAATGTTTCAATAGCTTTTTGGGAATAGATATTATTGGGTTGAAGAGATTTTATTTTGTGAGAAGAAATATTATCTACCATTAAGTCAATCTGGAGTTTCATACACAAACTCATCAGATTTTCTATACCATAACCAGATAAAGCTGTTTCCCTAGCTTGTAACTTATTTAAAATTAATAATAATTGTTTTTCGAGAGCTTGAGTAGAAGTAAATATTGTACTAATTTGTCTAGCAATGGGTTCTATGATTAGTTTGTTTTGTTGTTCTTTAATATAACGTTTGCCAGTGGTAAGAATTAAAGAATGACTCACAAATAAGTTTAAATTAGTAGTAGTTAATTCAGCTACAACCTGTTCAATTAAATAGTTAAGAATATACTCCTTAATTACAGGTTCAACTGTATACATACTCGATTGTTTCTTGACTACAGAACGCCAGATCAGAGCTTCTAAACTTTCTAAGAGGTTTGCTTTAGAAACTGCTGGCACAATATCGGTTTGCAATTGTTGAACATTAGTCCAGTCTTGGTTGACTGCCAACCAAATTATGATCTTTTTTTCTAATTCTGAAAGACGGTGAAAGTGTTGATCTAGGAGTCGCCGAATACCGTTAAAGGTGACAGTACCATGTTGCAGAAATTCTGTCAAATCTCCATCGAATAAGTCTTTGATGGAAGTAGTGACTATTTTTAAGGCAAGAGGACTATAACTGTAATATTCACTAAGTTGTTGTTTTTGTGCTGCTGAACCTAATATTTCTTGAGTTTGTAGTAATGCAGTAGCTACTTCTTTGGAACCGAGTAGTTGTAGTGACCTGACTGTGGCATCCATACTTTCCAAGGCTGCTACTTCTGGCGGTTTTTCTCGACTGGTGAGAATGACACAACTAGAGTGAGATATTTCTCCCATTAAGTGAAATAGTTGAGTGTAATTTTCGTATCCAGGGCGATAATGACCTGTACATCCAGTTTTTAATATGGCTTCGACACCATCTAAAATTATCAGACAACGGGACTGTTTTAAGTATTCTATCAGTTTACTCAGTTCTCCTTGCTGACATTCTTTGTGTGAGAGAAAGGAGACCAGTTGAGTGAGTACGGTTTCTAAGGTGGGAGCGTGACGGAGCGATCGCCAAATTATGTAGTCAAATTGCTCTTGTAGTTGTGTGGCGACTTTTGCTGCTATTGCTGTTTTACCAATGCCACCCATACCCAGCAATGCAACTAAACGACAGTTATCTTTCAGTATATAGCGTTCTAGTTGATTTAGTTCTTGAGAGCGTCCGTAAAAAACTGAAACATCTATAGCTTCTCCCCAGTCAATAGTTGTTGGTAGAGATGGTATTTTGTCGGTTTGGATAGAAGGTGTAGAAGTTAGTTGCTGTTGAATATTTAACTGAGTCTTGGCAACAAATGATGTCTGAATGCCAAATTTTTGTCTCAGCAAAGCGCGAAAGTTTTTCTTAGTTACTTTTTGGTCTAAGACAGCAGAGAGACTTTGCCATAAGTTGGCTGCTACTCCTTTAATGTAATCTGGATCGTAGCCTCCTACCTCAGCAATTTCTGAATATGCTTTACCTTCCCATGCTTGAGAAAATACCATTATTTTTACAGCGTTTAAGGAGCCTGGAGGTAAAACTGTCTCCAGAACTTCCAGTGCTTCTTCTGCTTTCATTTTTACTTAATCTTTTTAATAGATATTTTACTTTATAATTTTAATTTTATCTAAATTAATTTAATTTTACTGTTACTTATGATGCTATTTTATCTAATAAAACAGTAAAAATACTTAATCTATTTTTAGCAAATTTAATGTTTTGTTTAACTCTTATTAAGAAATTATAAATTAAGTCTCAATATTAAAATTTTTGCAAGAAATTGAAGTTGATTTTATGTCAGCATTTTCTGCGGAATGCTGCGCAAATAGCTATCAGTTAGCTATTAAATTATTCTTTTTCAAGAAATAATCAGAGTTAAAAGACTGAGGGAAAATTAAAAGTTACTCTAATATCAAGTTGCACTGATTAATCACAATATAAAAAGATGGCATACTACTTAAGAGTCATCTGAAGATGACTAACAGACATCTCTGGAAAATAAATAAACCTTTTGATTATATTAGCTAAAGAAAGAAAAAGTCACCAGAAAAAATATTTTTTTCTACCTTTTTCGGAAAAATATCTTACTTGTTCCCTGTTCCCTACCGCTGCAAAAAATCTATATCTTTTTCCGAGAGGTCTAAAGTATTAAGGAAGGGTTTTAATCCTTGGCGAGCCTGTCAATAAATAAATTTTTTGGCTGAAACCAGAAGTCATCTAAATATGACTTAAAGATAGCTAATTTATTATTGCTAATTAATGAGACTTGATCTAAAAGTATACTATAGCAATATGATTTGAATTGTGAGATATTGGAAAGTTTTAGGGAACAGGGAACGCTTAACTGGGAACATAAAAGAAGAAAAAAATGTATTTTATAACCTACATTCCGCACTTCAAAACTTAGTATAAAAAAGGAGATAGGAGACAGGAGACAGGAGGCAGGAGAAAATCTTGATGGTCAATAGGAGTAAATTAATCAAGTATTTCTGCTTAATATTTTCCCGCTAAATTTGACGAATGATAACGGTCTATCAGATGATTTATACACTATAAATACTTAGCTAACCACCATTTTAATACTACTTTTAATGTTACAAATTGACGTGCGGAATGTGATTTATAAGTATGATCAATCCTATATTCCATACTTTTCAGGAATATCTAAACTCTCACATCTGATTCCTGATTGCTATATAAAATCTTGAATTATACTGAACAAATAATATCAAGTAACATGAATTAAACACAACGTAGGGACGTTGCATGAAACGTCCCTAGCAGGTTGTGGAAAGATTTTTTATTACAGTTATTTAATGAGACATATATAACAACTAATCAGACTGTAAGTATTCAGCTATTAACTGTTAGCTTTTAACTGTTTCATAAATTATAAATATACACTGCTAAAGTCAAGGTTAGTTTTTTCTCTACACTTTTAATTCTCCTTAAATTTTTCAATACTAATTTCTACTTTCACGGAAATGAATTAATAGCTAATAGCTGAATTATTACATTCGACTACTCTAAAGATGGTAAAATAACAGGATTGTTTACTGGTTTTAGTGCAAAAATTTCTTTTAATGCTTCATCCAAAGTTGGCTTCATCACAATTTGATTTTGATAAGCAACAATTACCCTAGTTAAAGTTGGCAAACTATTTTGTTCAGCTTCTAAATAAATAGGTTCAACATACAATAAAGATTGATTCATCGGAATAACTAATAAATTCCCTTGAATTGCTTTTGAACCTTCACGATTCCACAGAGAAATTTGTTGTGATATTTCTGGGTCTTGATTAATCAAAGCTTCAATTTGTTCAGGACCATATATTAATCGTTGTTTAGGGAATTGATATAACAGTAACTTACCATAATTTTCACCATCCGATCTAGCTGCGAACCAAGCAATTAAATTATTACGACTTGCTGGAGTATAAGGTAAAAATAAAATAAATTCTTCTGAAGTTTCTGCCGGTAATTTTGTGATTAGATAATAAGGTTCTATTTGTTGCTTTTGATTACCATAAATCTCAATAGGAACCCGCCATAAGTCTTCTCTATTATAAAATACTACAGGATCATCCATGTGATAAGTTGATAATAGTTGAGATTGCACTTGAAATAAATCAACTGGATAGCGGATATGACTATAGAGAGTCCTTGGCATTTCTGCTATGGGATGAAACATATCAGGAAAAGTTTTTTGCCAGGTTTGAATAATTGGGTCTTTTGGGTCAGCAACATAAAATTTAACTGAGCCATTATAAGCATCAATTACAACTTTTACTGAGTTACGAATATAATTAAATTCATTATTTTCTGGGTCAGAATAAGGATAATGGTTACTGGTGGTATAAGCATCGAGAATCCAGTATAAATAATTAGAATTGGTTTGAGTAGAATTTTGGTTTTCCAAGTTAGGATTAGCTACTACTAAATAGGGGTCATGGTCATAACGTAGAAATGGAGCGATTGTGCGGACTCGTGTGTTAATATTACGACGAAATAAGACTTTAGTTTCGGGGGTGAATTCACGAGTTAATAACATTCTCCAGTTCTTCAAATATTTAGCAAATATCCATCTTTTCCAGCCCGTACCTATCACAATACCGCCACTACCATCATAGGTATTATAGGCATTTTGTTCTCCACTTGGATAATCTAATTCTTTATTTTTTTCTGCTGTGGAAGTAATAATATGATTATTAGTCAGTTCTCCATAATAAATCCGAGGTTTACCAATAGGAATACTATATCTAATTCTGTTTAATACTTCTAAAGTGCTATCTTTTTCCAGAGTCGGATCGGGTCCGATATTTTTCACAAAATATTCTGGTAATCCATCTTCTCCAACTTGATTAACTGGAGAAAGAGTCAAACCATATCCATGAGTATAGACTAAATGTTTATTTACCCAAGTTTGTGCTGGTTCAGGTACAGATTTATAGTTTAGTTCTCTCGCGGCAATTATTATTTGTTGTTTTTCATTGGGATTATCTTTTGTTCTTTCTGACTCTTTTTTCAGGAAAGTATAACGGTCAATGTCAGCATTTTTAAATTCATAGTAAGGTCGAATTTGTTGTAATTGCCGATTTGTTTGTAAAATTGGTCTTGTATCCCAAAGACGAATATTATCAATGATTAACTTATTATTGATTAAGTCAGAATAGGTAAGTTTATTACTTGGGTCAAATAGTTTTACTTCTAATTTATCTAGATCAATATAGGCTTCTTTTGTGAATTTAATACTACGTTGAATATAGGGTATTTCTCGCTCTATCTCATTAGGTTGGACGATAGCTATTTGTACAATTTCTGGTATTAGCCATCCAGCTAATAGTGCTGTTGTTAAATACCATGTCAAGATAACTCTTAATGAATAGCTATTAGCAAATAATTTAGCAGTAACTTTTTTATTTTTTCTTCTATTACGACTCAAACGCAAAAATCGCAGACTTGCTTCAATATAAGGTTGAATAGTTTTGACTGAAAAAATTCCTTCCCAAAATAGAAATATGGCAATTAATAATGCCAAAATTCCCAAAAATATATAGACAGGAAGTTGTACTTTAACATCCGTATAACCTGCACCATAGATTACTCCACGTCGAGAGTAAAGTAATTCAAAACAAGCCAAAAAGTAGCCAAATGCTACAGTGAATATAAAACCTCCGCACAAAGCATGAAGATGTCGTTGTTGTGCTTGAGAAAATTGATAAAAATTACCTTTAGTTAAACTATTTCCTGACAATAAATATATGAGAGTACAACCAGCTAATCCATATAAAAACACTCCTGTCAAATAGAATTCTAATAATTCTAAAACAGGAAGCTGAAATACATAAAAACTCAAATCTATCTGAAATAAATCTTCAGTCTTGCCAAAGGAAGTGCTATTGAATAACTGTAATATATTTCCCCAATGACTAGACATAATAAAACTCAAAATCAGACTGAGAACTATGGCGAATAAACTTAACCATAAGATAGGATTAATCATCATTGCAATACTTAAGACAATGAATAATCCTAATAACCAACTGTGAGATGGTAGTTGATTAAATATTGACCAAATTGACTCTATACTAAATGCTGAAGGAATTTGTGGGGATACTTTAGAAACTGTAAAGTCAGGATGCCAATAATTGTTAAATATTTCAATATAATGAGTTATAATTAATCCTACTAACAGAATTAATCCAAATACAAAACATAATAACCAGGCTAGATTTAGTGATGGTTGAATCCGCAATTTACTTGATGGCATAGTAACTGGAGGAATTAACATTATTCGTTCAGATACCTCAGTTATTGGCTCTTGATTTTTTGTATATTGAAATATACTGGCTAGTCTAAGATTTACTCCGAAAAAGCTTAGTGTAATTACAAAAGTAATTATCCAAAGCAGAATTTCTGTTCGTAATTTTGTGATAAATACAGATAAATAATTAACTTCCTCAAACCATAATAATTCAGCTAATATATTAGTTGAAAATTGAAATATTCCCCACAAACTCAATAAGATCAGGAGAATTATCAATATATCTTTTGTTCTCAGTTCGCTTAGTGATTTTAATAATCTCAGCTTGAGTTTATAAATAATATTTAGTTTCATTATTTATGATTCTAGATTAGTTATTTTTAATTTTGTTTTGGCAGAAGTCTGAGTAGAAATATACAGCATTTCCTACTGCCGATGAGGTAGACATTTAACAGGTAAGATGCCTACAATACTTTTACTCTTGAACCTTAAATCTGATTTGTCCGAAATATGCTATATTGATTAGTCAACATTTGAAATTTTGTAGCGCTAGGTTCTAGGGAATAGGGAATAGGGAATAGTAGAATATTCAAGGGTTCCATAATTTATAAATCTCCTAACGTATTTGCCTAGTGCTATAGTTAAATTCATTGAGAAAATTGCCCAAAAAATTAAACTAAAATATACGAAAAATAAATGGGTAACTATAAGCTTTATCAGGATTATTCATCACATTGAGAATAGCAATTATAGGCATAACAAAACTAATAATTGCTAACAAAACTAATAAAGGAATCCCAATAAGTAACCAGATCAATATCCCAAAGATGATAGCGTAAATATAAATATTAATATGAAAATTTAGAGATTCTTTAGCATTACTTTTCACAACTGAATCATCAGTGAAAAGTAAAATAATTATTGGGATTCCTAAAGATATAATTGTTGTGCTAAAAAAAATTGCTCCGTGAGATAAGACTGATAGAATTTTTCTTTTGTTAATATCCATTAATTCCTCCTTTATTTATGCAGGTTAAATAAATTATATTAATTTGCCTAATGGTAATTAGACATTTTATAGTAGAAAAACGCCTCAAAGTTAGTCTAGACAAGGGAATTACGTCGTTCCCCTAAAAATGGCTATAACCCTTGGTAATTCAGGATTTATAACGTTTTGACCTAAAAGCCTTTTCTCGTCTATATTTGCTCCTGTTTTATGGTTATATTTTGTTTAAGTCCCACTAATAACTATAGTCATCTTATAGCATTGTGAAAAAAGAATGTTACGAATAGTAAGGGCTATAAAAATATTTTCAAGGATATCCCCTTTTGATAAAAAAGATGATTTAATACCTAAAAAATGGTATTGAAGCTATTCCCACGCGACTCCTGACTCCTGACTCCTGACTCCTCAAAAGTCCCCGAGCTATTTGTAGTAAACATTTATCAAATTGGTATTAGATAGAACATGAAGATTATCTAAAGAACTAGAGAAATTACTCTCACTATTTAGATTAGATAACTAAGAGACTGTTTGTAAAATAATTATTAAGAGAGCATACAAGTAACTAAAATCTCAAAGCGGTAATACTTCAAGGGATTGAGAGAAGGTAGATAGAGAAGCATTCAGTACATATATTCCTAGATTTTTCAGCGACAAATATTTGTCGAGTATTCCCTCCATACCTATTCCCTCCATACCTATTCCCTCCATACCTATTCCCTCTCTCCTTTTTATATTTCCTGATACATTCAATCTCTAAATATTTATCCAACAACTATAATTGCTATATAAAATTACGCTAATAATTTAATTATTCAGAATTTAATTTCTAGAGTTATAGAGTAATTATATTATAACTCAGTTATTAATTTTTTCTCTGGCAGGTAGGAATTTCAATTATAAATTTTGTTCCTTGTCCTGGTATAGAAGTATAATTTAATTTACCTTGATGTTTTTCAACAATAATTTGATAACTAATAGATAATCCGAGACCAGTACCACTACCGACAGGTTTAGTAGTAAAGAATGGGTCAAATATTTTATGACGAACTTTTTCTGTCATACCTATACCATTATCTGCAATAATAACTCCAATCTGTTCAGATGAGATAACTTTTGTACTAATTGTAATAGTAGGTAAATTTTCCTTTGTATCTGAATTATTTTTGCTCTGCATATGATTATAATTATTGTGTTTACTCCGTTTTTCTGCTAAAGCATCAATAGCATTAGAAATAATATTCATCAATACCTGATTAATTTCACTCACAAAACATTCTACTTTGGGTAATTCCTGATAATTTTTAATTATTTGAATAGCTTTTTTTCCTGGTTTGTCTCTAAATTTACTTTGTAAAATCAGGAGAGTGCTGTCAATTCCTTCATGGATATCTACAGATTTTATTTCAGATTCATCTAGTCGGGAGAAATTTCTTAAGGATAAAACTATGTCGCGAATTCGGTTAGCCCCTACTCTAATAGAATTTAAAATTTTTGGTAAATCTTCAATGAGGAAATCTATTTCTATGCTTTCTATTTCTTCTTGAATAAATCTAGGTGGTTGAGGATAATTTTCCTGATAAATATGAATTAAATTGAGAATATCTTGAGTATACTTATCAAGATAAATAACATTAGCAGAAATAAAGTTTATTGGGTTATTGATTTCATGGGCAATACCAGCAACCATTTGTCCTAAAGAAGACATTTTTTCTGTTTGAATAAGTTGTGTTTGAGCTTGTTTTAGTTGCTCCAAAGCTAGGGATAATTCTTGAGCTTGCGCCCTAGCTGCAAAAGCTCTTTCACGACTTTCATTGTATAGTTCAGCTTGATCAATAGCGATCGCTAATTGGTCTGTTACTCCCTTTAAAAGTTCTATTTCATTATCACGCCATTGACGAACATTTGTATGATGTCCACATAATAAAATTCCAATCTGACCTGATTGAGTTTGAATAGGAATAGACACAAAAGAAATCATCTCTAAACCAGGTAGAAAATTGCGCATATTTGTGTCATTAATTAGATTAATATTATCAATTCTAATAATTTCTAGTTGTAAAAATCTTAAAGCCCAAAGACCTAGTTGTTCTGTGGTATATTTTCCTAGTAAAATTGGAAATTTTTCTGCTCTAGACTCATTCACAACTTCCCAAAAATCTTGAGAAATAATATTACTTTTTTCGGGGAAAATATTACTATCAAAATGATACCAAATAAAATTACAACGCTCGACTTCTAAAATCGCACGAACTTGATTAACTGTAGTATCTAAAATAGTATCAATGTCGAGAGAATTACGAATTTGATTTGCCAAACGATTCAGTAGTTCTTCATGACGAGCAATTTGTCGAAATTTAGCCTCTGATTCTTGAAGTTTTTGTTGAGCTTGCTTACTTTCTGTAATATCTAATCCCAAAGACATTAAACCAATAATTTGATGATCATCATCTTTAATTTTGACTTTAATAATTTCTAGATTATGGTCTTTCCCATCCATAAAAGTAAAAGTTTCTTCGGAATGACATGGTAAATTATTTGCCCAGCAATTCCTATCAAATTCCTGAAGATTTGCCGCTTCTGTTTCTGTAAAAAGTTGATAATATTGGTCAATTTCTAAAAATTTTGACTCAGGTATTCCTAGATTTTCACATAATGTTTTATTGACAAATTGCATCTTGCCATTAGTATCATTCATCCAAATCCAAATAGGAGCATTATCAAGAATTGCTCTTAAAGTTTTTTGTTGCTGGTTTAATTTTTCTTCTGCTTCAATACGTTCGGTAATGTCTTCATAACTGCCAAGAATACCTATTACTTGACCATCTTGATTATGAAGGGGAACTTTGCTTGTTTGTAACCACCTTTGTTGAGCATCAACAGTTAATTGTGGTTCAATTATTTGGTATCTCGGAGTATCAGATTCCATGACTTGTCTATCTATCCTGCGATAATGTTCAAAGTATTCTTGATTTCCTGGTAAATCATAGTCAGTTTTACCAATTATTTTTTCAGGTGATTTAAAACCAGCTCTATTAGCAAAACTATAATTACATCCTTGATACACTAGGTCTCGATTTTTCCAAAATATTGATTGAGGAAGAGTATTAATAATTAACTGTAGTTTTTGTTGAGATAGTTGTAATTCTATTTGTGCTTGTATCCGCTCACTAACATCTAAAACTAGGGATAATATCGAAATTAAATTGCCTTTTTCATCGAAAAAAGCTGAGTTATACCATTCACAATTTATGACTTTTCCATCTTTAGTATAGTTGCGATTTAGGCAAGTATTTCTGGGTATATTTCCTTGTCGGAGTTGTTCCATTAGACTACCTACTTTTTCTAGGTCTTCAGGATATATAAGTTCCCAATTATTTACCTGTATACCTATTACTTCTTCTGCTTGCCAACCAAATATTTTTTCTGCTTGTTGTGACCAACGTTGTAATCTAAATTCATTATCCCATTCAATTACCCCTAGTGGAGTATTTTCTACATGAAAGTTCAATTTTTTCAGGGCTGTTTTCAGTCTATTTTCTGCTTCTACTTCTTCACTAATATCATTAATAATTGCTGTTAATATAGTTTCTTTTTGTAGCTCTAATTTAGAAATAGAAGCTGCTGCGGGAAACTCAGTACCATCTTGGCGAAGCCCCC
The DNA here is from genome assembly GCA_051439685.1 of Trichodesmium sp. GTDB lineage: Bacteria > Cyanobacteriota > Cyanobacteriia > Cyanobacteriales > Microcoleaceae > Trichodesmium. Next base: position 251 of record JBFRWR010000132.1, on the reverse strand, counting down.
AAATTTTGCCACGATTAGCCATAAGACGAGAAACTTCAGTATTAGTAGAAAATTGACGTACATAGTTTTGATGATTTGTTTTGTATCTTTCTGGCAATAGCAAATTTAATGATTTTCCTAAAACTTCACTTGCTTGATATCCAAATATTTTTTCTGCTCCTTGATTAAACATAGAAATATTTTGATTTTCATCCACTGAAATAATGGCATCTTGAGCAATTTCTAAAATTCCACTTAAACGTTTTTCGGAT
>JBFRWR010000131.1:0-6660 GCA_051439685.1 Trichodesmium sp. | reverse complement strand
AAAATTCTGCCGAGTAATAGGTTGAGATACTTCTAATCCTTCACCTCCTAACATTTCTAAAGGTTTGCCCCCCACAAAAATCCAAACTTTAACATCTGGTTCTAAACTAGAGGCAGTATAGATAACTTGTCCCAAACGTCCCATCATTGAAGCACTACCACCTCCAGAAGTAAACTCTTCAGATAAGTCAATATAGACTCCATTATTTTCCACAGTTAAGGCTTGAATTTTGGTTCCTTTGGGTATGGCACTCACGACATCTGTATTTTCTGGTCCAGATAATAAACGGTCAAAAGCAGCGGTCAAAATAGCTTCCGGTTCGTCTGCTGCTTTTATTTTTGCCCCAGAGGAAACTAAACCAATATCTCCAGCACTATCCTTGATCCAGTAAAGTTCTACCGTTTTTTCTATAACTGCTTTAGGAGCTGATTCTATAGATAAAGGAAACTGTTCCGAGTCTAGAGAGTCAATTTTAGCAGGAGGTCGAACAGGTAGAGTTTGATTAGGTGAGTTTTGAGTGGAGGGGTTTGTGAGAATCTGGGAATTATCAGAAGTTTTTGTGGTGGTAGATTTTAAATTTGTCCACAAGGCGATGGCACCACCAACCGCCACTGCCAATGCACAGACACTGGCCACAATACCAACAGATAAATTACGAGTTTGATTTTGTTCTTTCATTTTGACTATCCTTGAGAATTAGGCACAATGGCAGTGAGGAGTTTTGTGTTAATTTTTTCCTAGATTAACAATATTACTTCTATTATGCCGAAATCAGTAGTTACTGATTGAAATTAGTATTTTTGACCTATATTTTTGTTTGGGCATTTGGGAATTGTATGATTTGAGAGGAAAAAATCAAATCTTTAATAAAGTTATACCAATTTTATGTAAAGCTGCATAGAATTATGAATTAATCTAAGTTACCTATTTTGATATACAGTAAACTCTGATTAAAATTTTATTCTATGCAACTTCATATTAATTTGGTATTAGCAGTTAAATTATTATTTTATTCTTTTGATAAAACTAGACAACAGATTTAAGTGTTAAAGCAATTCCAATCTGGCAGGGTAACTGATTTAAAGGCAGAATTTTATACCTAATTATTTTGCTCAATTCATATCATCAGCAGAAACAAAATTTTCAGTAGAATAACTCAGAATATCAAGTTCAGGTAACTTTAGCAAAATAATTTTGCTCAATTCATATCATCAGCAGAAACAAAGTTTTCAGTAGAATAACTCAGAATATCAAGTTCAGGTAACTTTAGCAAAACACCAACTAAGAACCGAGCAACCATTCAAAAACATTTCGCCTTCAAAGGCAGGGTTTTATACCTAATTATTTTGCTCAATTCATCTGATCAGCAGAAACAAAATTTTCAGTGGGGTAACTAAGAATATCAATTTCAGGTAACTTTAGCAAAACACCTAATAATAACCAGTAATAAACGGCTACTGGGTTAACATCAAGGAGATAATATAAGGTGTTATAGCTAATAAATAATACAAACACCCATAGACAAATTCCTAAACTAATTAACTTTTGCTCTTTTAGTAACTGCCACGATTTACAAGTTAAAAACGTTAAATTAGTAACCACTGCCAAAAATATTAGAACTCCAAATGCTCCTATTTCATGCAATATTTTCAGATAAAATGCTCCAATAAACCTACTTATACCAAATATACGGGCACCATTAGTCGCAGTACCTAAACCATGCCCCAAAAATATTTTTCCTTCCCAAATCATTTCCTGAAATTGAGACGTAATAACTTCTATGGTTGAGGTTTCATAGTAGTATTCAAGTAGGGGAAATTAAACAATAAAATTACCATCACAATAGCAGTTACAGTCACTATAATTATGGATTTTTTTAAGCACCTAAGACTATTTATTTGATTGCTAAAAGCTAGGATAAGTAAAAATATTGTTGGTACTACAAATAAGCCAGTTTTAATTCGAGAAATAATCGCAGTTGTCAAGATAAAACTTAGAGCAACCAAACTAACAATTCGCAAATTTCTGTTATAATCGCTGACTGTAGAAGCAAAAGTAAAAAAGCTATTAGCAATTAAAAACCAACTCCAATCCCAAGGCTCGACAAAAGTTCCAGGTAGGAGAATTATGCTAATTTCTGGGTTAAACATAAGATCACCAGCAACAAAACATTTTGCCTTGAGAGTTACTCTAGGTAATTCGTCTCCCAATAAATCATGATTACCTGCACAAATACCTGTGGTTAATAGTAGGAATTGTACCAAATAAAGAGTGGAAAAAATTAAGGCAAGTACAACTAAAAGTCGCGTCATAAATAATAAATCTTGCTGATCTCTAATTAAGTAATGGGCACAAAAAATTAGAGGTATATATCCTAGTTAATACTTTTAAACCCATTATTCCCTGAGCTAAATTTTGCTGAGTGCCATTCACTCAAAAAATCACTAATAAACACCAACCCAACAATAGACTTAGAGACTGTTTGTCAAACAAGTATTAAGAGAGCTTAGAGTGACTAAAATCTCAAAGAGGTAAGACTTCAAAAGCTGAAAATATGGTAAATATCAGAGGTGGAAAAGTACAGATATTCCCTAGATTTTTCAGTGAAAAAGAGTTATCTTGATTTCTTCTTTCTGATTACCTGTTCCCTGTTCCCTTTTTATTTTTCCTTTACAAACAATCTCTTAGATAAATTGATAAAGGTTGATTTATTTGAAACTGTTTTTTTTGTTTTCGCCACTCTTGAATAAAAGCTATTAAGGCAGGAAAATATAGGGCATCTTTAATCAAAGGAAATAGGAAATTTCCATCACCAATCCAAGAAGTAACAGTATCACTAAAAGGTAGATAAATTAAAAATCCCCACCTGGTTCGACGAGGATATTTATAAGCAAATCCTAGACAGAAAAAAATTACTGCACTGAAAAATCCTAGCTGAAAACCATTGCTGAAATTTATTAGTAAAAAGACAGCAATGGTTAACAAGATAAAAATCAAAGTTGAATTTTTCCAGGATGAAAAAATCATTTTAAGGCTTTCTCAATTAAGTCTTTTAAAGTAGATAATACTTTCTCTACCAGAATTTCTTGAGATTGATGAGTCGCTCTTTCTACAAGTTCAACTTTGCCAGATTTTAAAGATCGCCCGGTAACTATTCGATAGGGAATTCCAATTAAATCTGCATCCTTAAATTTAACACCCGCTCGCTCGTCTCGGTCATCTAAAATAGTCTCTATTCCTGCTTCATTTAATTCCTTATAGAGACTTTCTGCTACTTCTATTTGTTTAGCATCTTTAATATTAGGAATACAGATAACCACATGATAGGGAGCGATCGCCACAGGCCAAATTATTCCATCCTTATCATAAGACTGTTCCACTGCTGCTTGGGCTAAACGAGAAACCCCCACACCATAACATCCCATTACCAATGGAATCTCCTCACCCTGTTCATTTGTATAAGTTGCCCCCATAGCTTCAGAATATTTTGTCCCCAACTGAAAGATATGACCAACCTCAATACCTCTAGCAGTTTCTAGGGTTTGATTCGGGTCATGTATGGCGCGATCGCCCTTTTGAGCAGTGCGTATATCTACCACTAATTTTGGCAAAGTAAATTCCTGTCCCCAATTTGCCCCGACAACATGATAACCTGATTCTCCAGCACCAGTTGCGAAATTTGTCAAGTCTACTGCGGTTTTATCCACCATTCTGAGAAACTTTGGACTGACCTCTTTACTAGAGGCTATATAATCGTCAGATAAATCTGGAGCAATGTAACCCAAAGGCAAAGATTTAGCTACCCATTTCTCTTGAGCTGCCACATCCGGCACAGTTAAAGCCAAAACAGTATTTGCCTGATAACTTCCAGCCAACTTAGTCAACTCATTCACCAACTTCACATCATTAACATCTTGGTCTCCCCGAATATTCACCAATACCAAAACAGTCATCCCATTGTCATAAACTGCCTGGTATAAAACATTTTTAACCACATTAGTAGGAGAACATTTGAGAAACTCACACATCTTTTCAATAGTTGCCGTACCAGGAGTTTCCAATTTCTCATAAGTATCAAAAGGTGAAACTTCTACATCTACAGGCAAAGACACAGCCTTTTCAACATTTGCAGCATACTTACCATCTTCCGTATAAAGAATTTCATCCTCACCAGCATCAGCCAAAACCATAAATTCTTGGGAACCAGAACCACCAATAGCCCCAGAATCAGCATCAACAGCCCGAAACTCTAACCCACTGCGACGTAACATATTTCGATAAGCCCGATCCATATCCTGATAAGTCTTTTTCAGACTTTCCTCATCAGCATGAAACGAATAACCATCCTTCATAATAAATTCCCGACCCCGCATTAAGCCAAATCTAGGGCGAATTTCATCTCGGAATTTAGTTTGAAGTTGATAGAGATGTAGAGGTAGTTGCCGATAGGAACGAATCATATCTTTAGCAACAGTAGTTATTACCTCCTCGTGAGTTGGACCTAATCCTAATTCCCGATTTTGACGGTCAGTAAGAGAAAACATGATACCCTCAGCTTGGGTATAAGTATCCCAACGGCCAGACTCTCGCCATAAGTCGGCAGGTTGGAGTTGGGGGAGCAAACATTCTTGGGCACCTGTAGCATCCATTTCTTCGCGGACTATTTTGGAGACTTTATTCAAGACCCGTAACATTAAGGGGAGATATGCGTAGATACCACTACCAATACGCCGAATATATCCAGCACGGATGAGGAGTTTGTGGCTAGGAATTTCTGCTTCAGCAGGGTCATCTCGGAGAGTGACTAATAACATTTGAGATAGTCGCATAATTTTTTCCTTAGTAAAAATAATGATTCTCTGAGATTAGTCTAGGATATCTGGTACCGCTTCTGAGAAATCAAAAGTCGAAAAGAAGTAATATTAATAGGGTTGCTTTAAATTTGCAGTTACTTTAACTTATTTTCTGATTTAAGTACCTGGACAGAATTAATTTGAGATTTAGAGCGGGTAGGCAAGGGGTCATATCATGTCCGCAATTGTATTTAAGAATGAGAAAATGATTTTTTCTGGAAAACTTGATTAACTTTTGATACTTGACACTAATAGTGAAACGACTGCTCTCCTATTTCCTATCACTTTTTGAGGCAGCGATCGCTTGACATTAGGTAAGCATTCAGCCGTCAGCTAGCCTCCTATGGTCGGAACTGCGCTATCAGATAAGGTGTTTAGTATTTATACTGTATAGAACCCATTTAGTATCTTGGCAAAGTTGCGAGTTTTTGGCAAAGGAGTCAGGAGTCAACCCACCCCTAACCCCTCCCTGGAGGGAAGTCAGGAGATTAAGAAATAAAATAGGGGCAAAAGGTAGAAAAATGCCCCCATCTCCCCGTCTTCCCCACACTTCCCACACTTCCCACACTTCCCACACTTCCATCATGTATAAAAAAATAAATACCAAATGGGTTCTATATAGCAATTCCCATAGTGGTGAGGTACAAAATTCCTTTTTTTTTGGAATAGGGAATAGGAAGTAGGGAGTAGGGAGTAGGGAGTAGCAAATCAGAAAAACAACTGTACCTCATCCTTCTTGAGAAATGCTATATTTGATTTTTCTCAAAGGCGATAGGGAATATAAAATCTAGATACACAACAGAAATCTGAGTTATTAACTAATTTTTTGGCTTAATTTATTCAAAAAGCTGTTGCGCTTGCTTCGCTGCGCGACATGTTTCCGCAGGATTCCGTAGGAAGAGCCGAGTGCTAATAGCTGAATGCTTGTGACATTAGTAGTTAATTCTCGAAAACATAGCCTCTAAATCTTATTTGATATGACTTCTTCAAGTAGTTTTGTTTTTATGTCTTGGAAGTACAAAAGTATGTTACAGTAGAGAGTAATAAATATTTGGGAGATTATAAAAACTGTATCTAACTATTCGTGCAAAGTTATTTCAATAATAGATAATTGATAATTACCTCTCCCTAAAAGGAAGAGGATTGAATAAAAGGAAAATAAATTCATTGTTTCTCCACGGCGAGTGAGAGGCTTTAAACCTTAATTATTCGGTAAAATAATATATTATATTATTAAGAGAATTTTCCTCTTCAACACTTGTGTTGTCTGCTGAGAAATTATTACCCATGTCTCAAGATTTTTAATCCCTATATCTATAGCAAAATTATTGTCTATTGTTAAATTTATTCAACTTTGAAGTTTATCAAGTAAAATATCAATATTAATACCTTGTGTAGATTTTTGGCTAAATTGAATAAACTACCATAGCAATCCCCATATTGGTAAGGTACAATTTAATCGTATGAGATTAGGGAAAAGGAAACAACAGCTTAAATCAAGACTAGGATACCTCACTAACCTGAGAAAAGCTAATTACTCTATAATATAAAAACTAAGACGTTATAGTTATGACTGTATCATTAGCAACTACAACACAAGCAGCATTTTTGCTCAATCTTTCTACAGGTCGATTACGAACATTACTTAATCAAGGCCGTGTTCGAGATGCTTATAAAGTGGGAAGACTGTGGATGATTCCATTGAACAAACGGGGAATGCCAGAAATTACACCCGGTCGCCGTGGTCCTGAAGGTACTTGGAATAAAAATCAACGCAGAGGCAATACTTTTATTCATGTCCTACGAA
>JBFRWR010000130.1:0-16707 GCA_051439685.1 Trichodesmium sp. | reverse complement strand
TAGGTATTAGACATCTCTGGAAAAGAGGGAGTAGGGAGTAGGGAGTAGGGAGTAGGGAGTAGGGGGCAAGAATTAATAATTTATTCACGATAATTGATTTTATTTTTAATTATCGGAGATGTCTATTTGACTCTGTAATTCATAGAAAAATACCCATATATAGTATTTTCAAATGAGATGTAAATCTAGATAGAGTTTTTTATCATAAAAAATATTGTCTTTATTACCAACTAACCCTTGTGAAAAGCTAGTATTTAATGCTGTTTTCCCTGCTTAACTATTCCCAGTTAAGTGTTCCCTATTCCCTTTTTCATAGAACTAGGTTTCCGCATTTCAAATGAAAACACTATATAGCAATCCGTGCTTATGTTGTTACACATCAAAAAGTAGATAAAAAAACTGAAATTCCCGTCTGTTATATAGAATCCGGTTATATAATATATGTTCATAACTAGACTTTAATATTGAATCTCCCCACACTCCCCACACTCCCCACACCCCCGACTATGACTATATAGTAAGTATTCAACCAGATTTGATATTATTTGTTCCCTCAAAGCGGTAATATTTTTCTACCAAAATAAAATAGGATTACTATATCCCTACCAATTTTATAGTTTTCTCAGAGAAGTAGAAGATATTCTTTTCCAAGAAAAAAATGACAAAAAACGGCTGTAAAAAATTGATCCGATAGTTCGTGATTCTCCAGAATATGTAGGAATAATATATTAAATTTAGTATTATGTATGTTAAAACAACAGAAAAATTGTTTATTTACATAGTTGAAGTATTAATAAGAAAGCGTTTAAATAAAAAAAATAAAAATCTGATTAGTTATAATTGAATTATCAGTAAGAAGGGTTTCGCATCAATCCAATTAGCCTTTTAAATTTTCCATAATTAAATAATACAAAATCCGGTTTAAAAAGGTAGTTATCTCCCATTCCTAAACCTTGTATAGATCAAGAATCGGGTTGGAGAAATACCTTGTTATTCAGGCGGATTTGATTATAGTGGTTTTTCTAAAAATAGATAGCAACTATTAGTTTTGTCACACCTAAATTTTTAGGTATATTCACTGCTGTTCATGTACTTTACCTTTGTGAAAACCGCTATAAAAATCAAAAACAACTGTTACTTAGACAAAGGAGTTAGCTATGTTGAAAACTCTTGGTAATAAACTTTCATTGTTAATAAGTTTGCTTCTTATTTTTCCAGCAACATCCTCAAGTTCTTTAGCACAATCACAAGAATGTCAAAATCCTATATATGGCAGCATAATAATGAGACATAAAATTGGTATTATGCTTTATGAACCAACATTACATATTAAAGGATGCAAAATAAAAATGCAAACAAAAATGACTAACATTGTTACAGGTCATAATGAAATTTTTGCACAAAATATGTATCCATGTCCGACCAATATAGGAATATGTTTAAGAGGATTTTCTGTCAAATTACCTAATGGTAAAATACATCCTACTCATAAACCAGATACCTTATATATTATGAGTGAAAATGAAATTATTAACTGTTCTGGTAATGGTGTTGAAAAAATTTGTTCACCTGTTGAAGTGATTAAAGCATACGACTGGAGTCATTTATTTAAGTGAAGTGCCTTGAGATAATGGTGTACAAATAGTAATTTTTTAATTAAAATTACCAGAGGCAAGTAATATGAAATACGTTAATTTTTACTACCTATGATTGATGGATATCTGGGGAGATGCATAAGTAGAATTATTTTTCGTATTTCATATAATTACTATTCTAGAAAATTTCTTTTATCTAGCTCAATGATAACAAATATTTTGTAATTAAATAGTTATCAATGTGGTTGAATATTATCAACATAATTGGGTATAAAACCCCGCTGTTTAAGGCGAAATATTTTTGGAGAGTTGCTCAATATCCCCATTATCAAAACAATTTATGACTGCTGACTTAGTTAAGGGTAGTTATATGTCAATTCCCCATCCAACTAGAATTAACAAAGGATGGGGAAAAGATTAAATTTTCTAAGCTTGGTTCCACATAGCCTTAATTTTATCTGGCATAAAATTAGCTATTTCTGCAACTCTTTGTGTAGATAATTCTTCTTTAGTTGCAGCAAAAACTGCTTTAATTACAGTTTCTGGATTTATCCCTTTCGGAACACCCGCTTCTTGATTAATTCGGAAAATAAAAGTTTCACCATCAAATGTCAATGGAGGACGAATTTTACTCAAAAAAGCAACAAGTGGATTATTATCTTTCCACAATTCTCCTATTGCATCTGGATCTGATTGTTCACTTTGAGAAGCTAAGTCAGAAGCGACTTGATTAGATGCTTCAGTTGTCATTAAATCGCGCATTGTCCGAAATACAATAATGCTAATATCTCTTGCATCATAAATATCTGGTAATCCTGCTTGAGTCTGAACTTTCTGAAGAAAAGGTACAAACTTTTCATCTACAGGAACTTGCTGAGAATCAGTCATAAATAATATCCTTTGATTTGAATGAAATTTTAATTGTCAATATTTAGGTATGTTATCAGATATTATAGAACCCATTTGGGACCTATATAATTAGCTGGAGAGATGGGGAGATGGGGAGATGATGAAGCAAGGGGCTATTTTTATACTTTTTTCCCTATTCTATTTCACCGAAATTCTGATTCCTGACTCCTGTCTCCTGTCTCCTGTCTCCTGACTCCTGACTCCTGTCTCCTGTCTCCTTATCCTAACTTTTGCAAAGATACTGTTAGGGGTTCTATATAGCAATCCTATTTTATTCGTGGGAAAAATATTACTGCTTTTTAGGGAACACTTAACTGGGAACAGGGAACAGGTGAGAGTTTCAAGTTTTTTATTTACTTTTTAATTACCCGCAACCTATGCGCGGATTGCTATATCTGATGCAAATACAAAAAAAAATGACCAATTAGGTGATTTTTATCTGGTCATTAATATGTTTATCGCCAAGATAAATAATAATTTAAAAGGGGCGATCGCTATTTATTTTCCTAAATCTATTTGCTGTTGATTAGGAGGAGTTGTAAAACCTGTTTTATCCAGAATATAGACAACTCCAACTGATAAAATAGCTCCCACTACTAATCCAACTGCAATTAGCATTAAAATAAATCGTTCTAGCATTACCTTAGTTTCTGGATTATAAGATTCTATAACTTCCATTTGGTCATTTTGACTATCTTCTGAATTAAGTGAGTTTTGGTCTAAAGGTTCAGAGTATTGATTGATTTTTCTATTCATTGTTACTGAATCAAACTGATAATTCATTTGAAAACACTCTAATCTTAACTTATTCACAAAAAAAACAGTAGAAACTACAGATTAATTTCTACTGAGTCGAAAGCTAATTGAAAATTAGTAAGCATTCAGCCGTCAGCTAAAAGCCATCAGCTATCAAGTATGAAAGGAGAATCAAAAGTTATGCTAATGAAATTAGTCATCAGCTAACTTTATAACTCTAGTAGTTATAGCAATTCCCAAAAAATGTGAGGTACAAAATTTTAGGTTTGAGGGAACAGGGAAAAGGGAACAAAAAGACAAAAATCTAACTGTACCTCATAACTTTGGGAAATACTATATTACTTTCAAAAGCTGAATGCTTACGAAAATTAGATTACTGAAAATCTAAGATGATTTGTGACAATAATCAGATAGCCTTGTTTTTTATTTCCTATCTTTCTATTTAGTTGTTGCCGAAAATTGATTAATTTATCCAAAGATTAAATTTAGCAACAACTACTATTATGATTACTATTTGTCTCTCGATAATCTAATCCTTTTGTTTCTCTAGGAAGGCGATTTTTTCCACGGCTACAATCAAACTTTTCCGCCACCTCTAAAGGAATATTTGTATAGGGTTCAACTGGTAAAAATTCCTGATAGTAAGGACCATTTTTATCTGTATAAATTTGGAAAGTCTGATCACAAACAGCCATTCTTTGACCTCTATATAAAGTATGACCATCATCATCAAGAACCTGTTTCCAGGGACCTTTATAAATCACAGCTTGATTCCGTTCTAAACATTCTCCTTCTTTTCCTTTAAAGGCACGAACTGTCATGGAGCGAAATTCTATTCCATCTATTACCTGCCAGGGTTTTTCTTGATATTTTAGAATTTCAATTCCATAAAAACCAGCCTCTTCAAACATTTCTAAAAAAGCATCTTCTCGAAATGCTCCGGCAATACAACCACTCCATAATTCGGGGTCGTTCATAATTTCTGGAGAGGGGTTTTCATCACAGACAATATCAGAAATAACTGCCCTACCACCTCGTTTTAATACTCTATGAATTTCTTGAAATAATTTTTGTTTATCTTGGGGGTTAACTAAGTTTAAAACACAATTAGAAATTACAACATCAACACTATTATCTGGAATTAAAGGTTGCTCTTTCCGGAGAGCGTTACACTCATATTCAAAAGCTGAAAGAGCATCAATAGAAGTAATCGGATTTGTCGTCAGCCAATTTTCAACCAAGTCTAAATCTAAAGCTAAATCTTGAATTTTGCCTTTGACGAACTTAGTATTTTTATATCCAATTTTGCCAGCTATTTCATCTTGATATTTCCGAGCTAATCCCAGCATATCATCATTAAAATCTACTCCTATTACTTGCCCTTCTCTACCAACTTTTTGAGCAATAATATAACAATTTTTTCCAGCACCTGAACCTAAATCTACTACTGTTTCTCCTGGAGAAATATAACGTGTAGGGTCGCCACAACCATAGTCTTTCTCAACAATTTCTTGAGGCAAAATATCTAAATAATTTCTCTCATAGTCCGTAGGACAACACAAGTCAGGTTGTACTTGTTGAGCGCCTGCTTGATAACGTGATAAAACTGCATTTTCAATATTATAATTAGCAGTAAATTCTTGATTTGTAGTTGTATCTGTCATAGATAAATCTTGTTCAAATTTTTCCCAGTTCATTATATTTACCAAGTAATTAACCTAAACATCCAAACATTAAGCAAAATTTCACAAAGTCTGGTCTAGACCTTGTTTAATTTTATCAAGTTACATACTTTTATTTAAAACACTTTTAAATGAGTTTTTGCTGAGAAAACTTTAAAATTTAGGAACAAGTAATTTCAGTTAGCCTCCGACGGAGGAGCTACGCTATCAGTTATCAGTAAATAAAGACTAGACTTCAAATTAATAATATTAAAATTCAGTAGGGGCGGGTTTATCTGACAATCTGTGAAAACTCGTTAACTTAATGGTGAAACCCGCCCCTACGGCTCCTGACCACTACATTGCTAATCTAACTGTTTTAAAGGAATTTCAATCATAAACTCTGTTCCCTTTCCTAATTCTGAAATACAATGCAACTGACCATGATGTTTCTCGACTATTATTTGATAACTAATAGATAATCCTAATCCAGTACCTTTGCCAATAGGTTTAGTTGTGTAGAAAGGATCGAAAATTTTATCTACTATATTTTGATTCATTCCTAAACCATTATCAGCAATTCTAATTTGCAATTGATTAGTTTGATTAATTGTAGTGCTAATTATTATTTGACTGGGATTGGCTTTAATTTCTGTTTTTGTTAGCCTTTTTTCTCGGTCTTCTAAAGCATCAATTCCATTGGCAATAATATTCATAAATACTTGATTCAATTGACCAGAATAACATTCTACAAAAGGTAATTTTCCATAATTTTTAATCACATCAATTGCCGAAGAATTATTTTTCGCTTTCAACCTACTTTGTAAAATCATTAAGGTACTATCAATATTTTCATGGATATCGACTGCTTTAACTTCTGCTTCGTCAAGACGAGAAAATGTTCTGAGGGATTTAACAATTTCCCTAATTCTCTCAGCTCCTATTTGCATAGAATTTAGCAATTTCATCACATCTTCGACGATAAAATCTAGTTCAATGTTTTCAATTTCATCAGCAATTTCGGCAGTAGGTTCGGGATAAGTTTGTTGATAAAGTTTAATCAAACCTACGATGTCAGAAATATAGTCGTGAGCATAAGTAAGATTGCCAAAAATAAAGTTAACTGGATTATTTATTTCGTGAGCAATACCTGCAACTAACTGTCCTAAAGAAGACATTTTTTCAGCTTGAATAAGTTGACTTTGAGTCTGTTTTAATTTTGAGAGAGTTTGTTTTAATTCCTCATTTTTGAGATTAGCATATTTAGCTGATGCACAAGATTGTTGATAGAGTTCAGCTTGATTTAGAGCGATCGCTAATTGGTCAGAAACAGCTTGCAATAATTTTACTTCTAGTTCAGTCCAAGGTTGGGCTACGGTGTAACGATAACAAGTTAATGCACCAATTTGATTTGAGCGAGTTTTTAATGGTATTGACAGTATTGAAGCTATATTTTTCTGTTTGATAAATTGTTGGAAGTTAGCATCTTTTATAGATGAAATATTATCTATTTGGCAAATTTCTAGATTGAGAATTTTTGGAGAAAGAAGATTGTATATTTCTGCGTAGGAATTGCCTAAACAACTTTGAATATCTCCATCTTTAGCCTCTTTTACTACTTCCCAGAAAGGTGTTTTATCTGCTTGGTGCCAACTGAAACAGCATAACTGAACCTGCATATGATTGTATATTTCTGCCACAGTATTTTCCAGAATGGTATCAATTTCTAGGGAATTACGAATCATGCTACCAATGCGATTCATTAATCTTTCCCATGCTGCTAATTCTCGGAATTTAATTTCTGAGCATTGTAGTGCTAACTCAGTTCGTTTGCGTTCTGTAATATCATAAATCATACCTACTAGACGATAAATTTGCCCTTGAGTATTGCGTAGAGGGGTTAGGACAGTCAGAGACCAATTTTCTGAGCCATTAAAACTTAAGTTTTCCTCAAAAGTGAGTGAAATTCCTAATCTAACACACTTAACACAACGTTCTTCCATTTCTGCTCCCAATTCATGACCAAAAATGTCTACAGAGGTTTTTCCTAAACCTTCAGTAGAGCTAATATCAATCATCCGTTCACCCGCAGAATTCCAACCCGCATACCTAAACTTACCATCTGCACACACATCAACTACAAAAATTACCTGTTCAAGTCCATCATATATAGTGCGGAGAAACTCTTCTTGTTGCTGTAAAGTTTCCTCGACTTGCTTGCGCTCTGTAATATCCATTACCATACCCAAAAATTGCACCACCTCACCTTGTTGGTTGTGTACCGCTTCCCCACGACTATGAATATGTCTAATGTCACCATTGGGACAAATCAGACGATAATCAAAATTGCAAGGTTGACCTTCCAAGAGCTGAGTTACAGCTTTTTGGTGTAGTTCTTGGTCTTCAGGATGAATCATTTGAAGTAATTCTGGCAATGTAGGTTCTGGTTCTTGTGGGTTTAAACCATAGATGCGGAATACTTCATCAGACCAAGTAATTTTTTGATTAATCACATCAAATTCCCAACTACCAATGTGAGCTATCCTTTGAGCTTCATGTAATTTTTTTGTTGTTTCCCTTAGTTCTACTTCTGCTGTTTTGCTTTCACTAATATCTCTGGCAATAGCATATATTAGTTTATCTTCTGGAAATGGAACCATATTCCATGACAACCATTTATAGGAGCCATCTTTAGTCCGACAACGATTTTCAAATCCTACTACAACTTTCCCTGCAACATTATTTTTAAACACTTTGATGGTTGCTGCTCGATCTTCTGGGTGAACTAATTTGAGGTATGGGGTTGATAAAAGTTCCTCTTGTGTGTAACCAAATAAATTTGACCACGCTGGATTAATCCGTTTGAAATAACCATCAAAACCACCAATACATAGTAAGTCTAGAGAAACAGTAAAAAAGCGATCGCGTTCTAGTTCAGCTTTTTTACGGTCTGAAATATCTCTTCCTTCTGCTATTAACAATTCTACTGTACCAGTTTCATTGACAACAGGTTTCAGGGAAAAGTCAATGGTAAATGTTTTACCATTTGTATTGACTAAATCTATTTCATAACGGACTACCTCACCTGTTCTTGATTGTTTGATAGACTCTTGAATTTGATTCATTGTTTCTGGCAACCATCCTGGTATCTCCCAAAAATATCTCCCTACCACTTCTACTTCTTGAATATCAAAAAAATCAAGATAGGTTTGATTTACCTGTAAGACTGTGCCATCTGGTTTTAAGAATCCCATAAACTGAAACATGGAGTTAAACACAGCTCGAAAACGTCTTTCGCTCTCGCGCAATGATAATTCTGCTTGTTTATGCTCAGTAATATTTCGCACTATTACCAAAACTTCTTCTGAATCACCTACTTTCACAAATCTTGCTTCAAAATCTTGGTTTTTCCCGGCTATTGTTGTTAGTTGATATTCACAAATTTGTAGTTTTCCTGTAAAAATTGCTCTCTCTACATTGTGCCAAAACTCTTGTGCTAGTTCTATAGACAGTAATTCTTTGATATTTTTACCTATAATTGCACTGGGAGGAACAGCCAAATCGTTTTCATTAGAAGCTTTGAAATCAATATATTTACCATCTCTACTTAATCTAAACAGTATATCGGGTATAGCTTCTACAAAAGCACGATTTCTTGCTTCGCTTTCTCGCAACGCTGCTTCTGCTAATCTCTGCTCAGTAATATCTGTAATGGAGGCAACTGAAGCATAGGGTGTGGGTTGGTGCTTACGAAACAAGGGGATAGTATTAACACAAATCCAGCGTAGACTAGAATCTGACTGATAAATACCCATAATATAATTATAGCAAGCTTTACCTGTGTTTAAGGTAATACTGTTGGGGTGTTGCTCACTTAATAATAGGGAACCGTCTTCTTTAACTGCTTGCCAACAGAAGTCCAGTGGTGTTTGTCCGATAATTTGCTCTGTGGTTAATCCTAATATGTTTTCAGCACTGTCATTAGAAGTGAGAATTATTCCTTGTGTATCTTGTACAATAACTCCGTCTGCTAATGCACTTAATACATAACGATATTGTGCCTCACTTTCTGCTAGAGATGTGATTAATCTTGTTTTTTCGGTTTCTATTTGTTTGCGATCGCTAATATCTAGCAGCATTCCACACCAAACTATTTCTCCATTTGATTCTTGTTCTGGTTGAGCAATTGCTGAGACCCATTTAACAATTCCACTTTTAGTAATAATTCGCCACTTAAATTCCCAATTATTTAGTGTTTCTGCTGCAATTGCTACTGACTTCCAAAAACTTTCTACATCATCAGGATGAATTAAATTCCAGATTAAAGTTGAATTTGCTTGTACATCTGCTGGTTCTAACTCAAAAATTTCTTGACAACTATGACTCATATATAGAAATTTATCAGAGCCATCTTGTTCTTTTTTCCATTGATAGATTACACCAGGAATATTGTTAGTTAATTTTTGGAATTTCTGAGTTTCATTGTCTAATTTTTGTTCTGTTTCTAAAAGTTGGGAATTTAAGTCTTGAACTTTAGTAATATCTGTAATAATTGAATTTATATATTTAGTTTCTTGATTTTTATTCTCTACATAAACAAGCTGATGTCGCACTAAGCGAGTTGTTCCATTCGGTAAAATTATCTGATATTCTATTTGAGATTTACCTGTTTTTTTGACTTCAGCTAAACAATTCTCAACTCTATTTTTTTGACTCGGTTCAATTACTTCTAACCATAAATTGTGATGTTCATAAAATTCATTTATTTGGCGACCATAGATATTTTCTACAGCCTGATTAATATAGAGTAATTGACTATTCTGAGCATCAATAGACAAAATTCCTGCTTCTAGTTCATTCAGTATACCACCTACCCATAAATCACTATCCGGTAGTGATGGTAAGTTGTTTAATTTTTTGTGGGGTAGCATAGACATTTTGTATCAATTTTGTATTAAAAATTATTGAATTTTAATATTGATTTGCTCCAAATTGATTAATATGGGGACAGAAAAGTTGATTTTATAACAAGTGCTTATACAAAATTAATTATACATTTTATTATACATCTCTAATCTTATCCAGTATTATTTATACCTATTCCCTATTCCCTGTAAGGGTGACAGGGAATAGTTAGGAAGAAATAATCGACAGCTATATTTGTTAAAAATAAAGCAATGTATCTATCTACCTACCATATTTCAATCCCTTTAATTACTAAGACTTGCTATATTTTGGTCACTACTCACTCTTTTAATACTTATTTTACAAACAGTCTCTGAGTAACTAGAATTAATATTTTACCGAAGAGAAAAATTAAGGTATAAAGCTTCTCTAATAATTAATCATTAATAATTGATAATTAAAGAGAGTTTTTATGACCTAAATTACCATTATAGCAATTCCCAAGAAGCGTTTCTGTACAAAATTCCTTGGTTTTAGGGAGTAGGGAGTAGGGAGTAGGGAAGATGAGGAAATGGGGAGTAGGGTAAGAGAAAAACAACTGTACCTCAGAAAGAGTGAGAAACGCTATATCAATTATCAATTATCCATTAATGAAGAATGTCTAGGATTGTGACATATAGCTCTGCTTATACAATAGTTCCTACTTATGAATGCTTTAATCATTGCACCTATTGTAATTTTCGAGCAGAACCAGGAAAAAGTGTGTGGCTAAGTCTATCAGAAGCAGAAACTAAATTAATTTCTCTCAAAAATCAAGGCATAATTGAAATTTTGATTCTTAGTGGTGAGGTACACCCAAATAGTCCAGACAGAAAAACTTGGTTTCAACTCATCTATAATTTATGTAAATTAGCCTTATCTTTAGGATTTTTGCCTCACACTAATGTTGGGCCTCTTAGTAGAGCAGAAATGACTCAATTAAAGCAAGTAAATGTATCAATGGGACTAATGTTGGAGCAAATGACACCCAAATTACAAGAAACAGTCCATAAAAACTCTCCTAGTAAGATACCACATTTACGCTTAGAACAGTTAGAATTGGCTGGGGAATTAAAAATTCCATTTACGACTGGTTTATTGTTAGGAATTGGAGAGAGTTCTAATGACTGGAAAGAAACATTAATGGCGATCGCTAATGTTCATCAAAAATGGGGTCATATTCAAGAAGTTATTCTCCAACCTTACAGTCTAGGTAATCAACAAAAATGGCAAGGTAAAGCTTTTGAGATAAGTTTATTACCGGAAGTTGTGGCACTTGCTCGTCAAATTTTACCTAAAAATATTACTCTACAAATTCCTCCTAATTTGGTGACAAAACCGGAAATATTATTAGCTTGTTTGGAAAATGGTGCAGGAGACTTAGGAGGTATTGGACCTTATGATGAGGTTAATCCCGATTATCCTCATCCCCACTATCAAGCTTTAGTAAAAGTTTTGCATTCTGAAAAATGGCAATTAGTAAAAAGATTACCTGTGTATTCTAAATATGATGATTGGTTGCCTATAAATTTACAAAATATTGTTAGTAAATGGCGATGGATAATTAATCATGGATAATGGATAATTGATAATTGATAATTGATAATTGATAATGTAAGCATTTCCTGCGGAATGCTGCGCAAACAGCCGTCAGCTAGCCTCCTGGGGAAGAGCTGCGCTATCAGCTATCAGCTTCCAAAATACATCTAAATTTCTAATTATGGGTTGACAATTCAGACAAGTTGTTTTTACGCTTCAATTTTATGATTGAAAATTTGCCACAAGTTAAAGGAATAATTCCTTGATTCATAATTAGAGCTGAGAGCTGACGGCTAATAGCTGAATGCTTACTGGATAATTAATAATTAGGGTTTGCTGATTAAATATGAAAGAATTGATAGAGAAATATTTTAGCATTTTTAGGTCTTGAAAAAGTACCTGTTTTTCAGCTCTTGATGCTTAAAAAGGAGGGCAATTCTTGCTCATAGTTGGGGAAAAAAATTACTCCCCTATTCCCCTGCTCCTGAAAAAAGACTTTTGAGTGCAAACCCTAATTAATAATTAATAATGGAAATGAATAATTACCTCTAGTTAAAACTGTAACGGAATTGAATATCAAGAAATATTATTTATTTTTTTCTGCTTAAAAGGAGAGGGTTTATACCTTTATTTTTTGGTGACAGGAAGAAATAATAGATAATTAATAATGAATAATTAGGTCTGGTTCAAACTGTAACGTAATTTAATATCAAGAAATATTCTTGATTTTTTCTGGTTAAAAGCAGAGATTTTATACCTTTATTTTTTGGTAACAGGGAGAAATAATAGATAATTAATAATGAATAATTCGCTCTGGTTAAAATCTTAACGTAATTAAATATCAAAAGGAAATATTCTTGATTTTTTTCTGCTTAAAAGCCGAGATTTTATACATTTACTTTTTGGTAAAAATGAAGCTGAAAGCGACAAAGCTTACCTTGAAACTTTTGACAAAGCTTGTTTTAAACTATCAATTTTCACAGGTTTACTCAGATAATCATTCATACCTGCATCAAAACAGTTTTGACGCCCTTCTAATGTTGCATCAGCAGTTAAACCAATAATATAAGGTTTAGGGTTATTGCCAAAATATTCAATAATTTTTTTTGTTGCTTCCAAACCATTTAATTTTGGCATCATTAAATCCATTAAAATTACATCATAATTTTGCTGTTTAACTGCATCAACAGCTTCTAGCCCATTTTGCACAAAATCAAGTTGATTATAGCCAAGTTTTTTCAGCATTAAACCTACTACTTTTTGATTTGTTTGATTATCTTCTACGACAAGAATATTTAAAGAAGATTCACTATATTTGTTGATTTGAGAATTATCAGTTTGATGGGGTTTAGGGATAGCTGAAACTTGAATAATTAAAGCATTAGTTATAGCTTGGTATAGTTCAGCTTTTTTCACAGGTTTATTTAAAAGAGCATCAATATTGAGTTCTTTCAGCAATTTTGCTTCTAATAAATCAACTGAACTAAACATAATTAAAGGTAAATTTTTGCCATTTGCAGTTTCACGAATTTCTTGAGCAAGCTTAAGTCCATTCATGTCTGGCATTTTAAAGTCTAAAATTGCTAAATCAAAAATTTCTCCTGTTTTGAACAGCTCTAAAGCTTGCACACTAGAAGATATAATATTTGTTTCTAATCCCCATGATTGTAATTGGGATTCCAAGATTTCACAATTAGTTTGATTATCATCAACAACCAATATTTTTTTATGAGAAATAATCTGCTTTTCTCCAGAGTATTTTGAATTTTTATCTATTAATAGCGGAATTGTAAAACAGAATGTAGAACCTTTTTCTAATTCACTTTCAACCCAAATTTTACCATCCATCATTTTGACTAAACGATGGGTAATTGCTAATCCTAAACCTGTTCCTCCGTATTTGCGAGTTGTAGAAACATCAACTTGACTAAAAGCTTGAAATAGTTTTTTCTGTTGGTCTTGAGAAATGCCGATACCTGTATCTTTGACACTAAATAATAATTTGGCAATGTCTTCTTTTTGCTCCTCAGAATGTTGATGAACTTCTACAATAATTTCTCCTGTTTCCGTAAATTTCAAGGCATTATTCACAAGATTAATTAAAATTTGTCTAATTCTAGTAACATCTCCGAGAAATATTTCTGTTGGCAGATTATCTAATTTATAGCAAAGTTCAATATTTTTTTCATATGCTGCTTTAGCAAATATTTCTAAGGTGTTTTCTATACATTCTCTTAAATTAAAAGATTCTGATTCTAGCTCTATTTTTCCCGCTTCAATTTTGGAGAAATCAAGAATATCATTAATAATATCTAGCAGCGCATTACCACTATTATTAATAATTTTAGCCAAATTATACTGTTGAAGATTTAGATTAGTATCTAAAAGTATCTCAGACATACCAAGAATTGCATTCATAGGAGTCCTAATTTCGTGACTCATAAAAGATAAAAACTCACTTTTAGCTCGATTTTTTTCTTCTGCAACTTCTTTGTCAAGGGTCGCGTTTTTAATTTTTCTATCAAAAGTCAGCAAGGATTTATAAATTAGTAAACTTATGGTGATCATAATTAGATTAAGCATAATTATTGTGATTTTTAACCTACTGATACTTCTATAAGCTTTAGTATAAGGAATTTGATAAATTAGAATCAAATCTAACTCTGGACTTTGGGGATTAAACTGAACAGTTTTATAGTACAAAATATATTTTTGGTCATTGAGTCGATAATCATTAATTATTCCCTGTTTGTTCTTTAAAATTGTTTGCCAGAGTTCGGCAGAATAGAAATTAATAAAAGTTGCTTCTGGTTTGTTTAAATCAAAGCCAAAGATTAATTGTGAATTTGGATTATGGAGATAATACCCTTGTTTATTGACAATAAAAAAGCTGTTATTATAGTTTCTTTCCAGTGTATAAGAATGGGCAAATTGAAATATATGTTCCGCTAAAAAATTAGCAATAAAAAATCCCTGATTTTCTCCATTTTTGTCAGCAATAGGTACTGCAAGTCTAAATGTTGGTTTATAAGGTATTTCTAATTTACCAGTTCTTCCTTCTCGATTAAGATTAATTGGAGAAATATAAATTTCTCCTGGTTCTAGAGCAATAGTCTGATGAAAATACTTTCTCTGATCGACAATTTTTAAGGGAAATTTGGGTGATTCAGAATTTTGATCGACTCGGACTAACTCTTGAGCATTTTTATAAATCAAACGAACATGATCGTAATATTTTTTACCTTTAATAAAATTAGCGTAATTTGTTTGAATAATTTCTAAGTAACTTTGCTCATTAGTTCCGGTTAAAGGGTCAATTCCATTATTTTCTTTAGCTCTAATAATGCCTTGATGAGCAGGAATATTACTCATATATTGAACTTCTTGCTGAATTTCTTGGACTAGATCATTAATGTTTTGATAACTATGATCTGATTGAATTTCTAACTGATTAATTAACTGTCGCTCCAACTGGTAATTAAAATAATTCCAACTAATTAAACTCATCACAACTGTAGGACTAATAAAAACAAATATCCATAAGATATTTTTGTGTCTTATCAGTTTAGACTCCCATCTTTGTAAAAAATTATTCATTATACGACCAACCTATTCTGATTTTTTTAAGCTATAATATTTAATTTTACCCCATTATTAATTATTAATTATTAATTATTAAATAATTCGCGCCTTGAAGCCTCCCCTTGGATAGGGGAAAAAAAGAAATGATATTTCCTGATATTCAATTCCGTAACGGTTTTAACTAGAGGTAATTATCAATTATCCATTATCAATTATCAATTAATGAACCCATGTTTATAGCACCACGCGCTAGGGAGTAGGGAATAGGGAGTAGTAAACTTTTAAAGGGTTCTAGGATTTAGAAATATCCTAACCTTAATGCGTAGTCCTATATCAAATAATTAAGGGAAAAAATTATGTTCCTAAGAGAATGTTTGTCAAATAATTATTAAGAGAGCATACAAGTGAATAAAATCTAAAAGCACTAATACTTCAAGGGATTGAACTTTGGTAGATAGAGAAGCATTCAGTACATATATTCCTAGATTTTTCAGCGACAAATATTTGCCCTTGTATTTCTTCGGAGGTATTCCCTATTCCCTATTCCCTGTTCCCTATCTCCTTTTTATATTTCCTGATAAATTCAATCTCTAATATTCAGTAAATTTGCTATGATTATCTACCTATATAATAATCCTATTTGAGTCGTGTACAAAATTTTAATAGCATTTAAGGAACAGGGAATAGTTTCAGTTTGTTTATTTACT
The DNA here is from genome assembly GCA_051439685.1 of Trichodesmium sp. Classification (GTDB taxonomy): domain Bacteria; phylum Cyanobacteriota; class Cyanobacteriia; order Cyanobacteriales; family Microcoleaceae; genus Trichodesmium. Next base: position 1,014 of record JBFRWR010000130.1, on the reverse strand, counting down.
TTTTGATTACCCGCAACCTATTTAGCATTGCTAGATTTTGTTATTTTTTAGATATATAGCAATTCCCAAAAAGCGTGAGGTACAGTTATATTTTTGTCTTTTTGTTCCCTGTTCCCTGTTCCCTCAAACCTAAAATTTTGTACCTTACCAGTATGGGAATTCCTATAGAACCCCTAACAGTATCTTTGCAAAAGTGAGGATTAGGAGACAGGAGACAGGAGACAGGAGACAGGAGACAGGAGGCGCGGAGTTAGGAGTTAGGAATCAGGAGTCAGGAACTAGGAGTTAGGAATCAGGAGTCAGAATTTCGGTGAAATAGAATAGGGAGAAAAGTATAAAAATAGACCCAATCTCCCCATATCCCCATCTCCCCGTCCCCCGATCTCTCCAGCTAATTTTATAGATCCGCTTAGGGGTTCTATATAGTATTTCTCAAGAAGAATGAGGTACAGTTGTTTTTCTGATTTCCTATTCCCCATTCCCCCATCTTCCCTGCTCCCTACTTCCTAAAAACAAAGGAATTTTTACCTTACCAGTATAGGAATTGCTATATAGAACCCATTTGGAATATGAGCAAAAGTGAGGATTAGGAGACAGGAGACAGGAGACAGGAGACAGGAGGCGCGGAGTTAGGAGTCAGGAGTCAGAATTTCGGTGAAATAGAATACGGAAAAAAGTATAAAAATAGCCCCTTGCTTCATCATCTCCCCATCTCTCCAGCTAATTTTTTAGAGATACCAAATGGCTTCTATATAGAAATCCTAAATAGGTTGTGAGAAATCAAAAAAGTAAATAAAAAACCTGAAACTCTTACCTTTTAGCTGTTCCCCGTTCTCTGTTCCCTAAAAAGTAGTAGGATTTTTACCACGAATAAAATAGGAATTGCTATATAGCGTTTCTCACTCTTTCTGAGGTACAGTTGTTTTTCTCTTACCCTACTCCCCATTTCCTCATCTTCCCTACTCCCTACTCCCTACTCCCTACTCCCTAAAACCAAGGAATGCGGGTACCTCA
>JBFRWR010000129.1:0-18737 GCA_051439685.1 Trichodesmium sp. | reverse complement strand
GCTCTCGGAGGTGGATGGTGAAATTTTTCCTTTTATTGCGGATGGAGAAATAGTTGTTTCATTTGCTGAAGCTCTCGGAGGTGGATGGTGAAATTTTTCCTTTTATTGCGGATAGAGAAATAGATGAAATTTTCCTTTTATTGCTGAAGTTCCCGGAGGTGGATGGTGAAATTTTTCCTTTTATTGCGGATAGAGAAATGGTTGTTTTATTTGCTGAAGCTCTCGGAGGTGGATGGTGAAATTTTTCCTTTTATTGCGGATGGAGAAATAGTTGTTTCATTTGCTGAAGCTCTCGGAGGCGGATGCTGAAATTTTTCCTTTTATTGCGGATGGAGAAATAGATGAAATTTTCCTTTTATTGCTGAAGTTCCCGGAGGTGGAGGATGAAATTTTTCCTTTATTGCGTATAGAGCAATAGTCGTTTCATTTGCTGAAGCTCTCGGAGATGGATGCTGAAATTTTTCCTTTTATTGCGTATAGAGCAATAGTTGTTTCATTTGCTTAAGCTCTCGGAGAGGGAGGGTGAAATTTTCCTTTGATTGCGGATGGAGAAATAGTTATTTCATTTGCTTAAGCTTCCGAAGATGGAGGATGAAATTTTTCTTTCTATTGCGGATAGAGAAATAGTCGTTTCATTTGCTGAAGCTCTCGGAGGTGGATGCTGAGATTTTTCCTTTCTATTGCGGATAGAGAAATGGTTGTTTCATTTGCTTAAGCTTCCGAAGATGGAGGATGAAATTTTTCCTTTTATTGCGTATAGAGAAATAGTTGTTTCATTTGCTTAAGCTTCCGGAGAGGGAGGGTAAAAATTTTCCTTTTATTGCGGATGGAGAAAGAGTTGTTTCATTTGCTGAAGCTCTCGGAGATGGAGGATGAAATTTTTCCTTTTATTGCGGATGGAGAAATAGATGAAATTTTCCTTTTATTGCGGATAGAGAAATGGTTGTTTCATTTGCTGAAGCTTCCGAAGATGGAGGATGAAATTTTTCCTTTTATTGCGTATAGAGCAATAGTTGTTTCATTTGCTTAAGCTTCCGGAGGTGGATGCTGATATTTTTCCTTTCTATTGCGGATGGAGAAATAGTTGTTTCATTTGCTGAAGCTCTCGGAGATGGAGGATGAAATTTTTCCTTTGATTGCGGAGAGAGAAATGGTTGTTTCATTTGCTTAAGCTTCCGGAGGTGGATGCTGAGATTTTTCCTTTCTATTGCGGATGGAGAAATGGTTGCTTCATTTGCTTAAGCTCTCGGAGATGGATGCTGAAATTTTTCCTTTATCCTATTTTTTACTAAAGGAAAGCCTACAGAAAATATCTGGTATTATGACCTTTCAGATATTAAAGTAACTAAGAAAAATCCCTTAACTTTGGATAAATTTGAGAATTTTTTCGCCTTACTACCTAATCGCGCTAAGACTCAAAGAAGTTGGAATATTACCAGGGAAGAAATAGAAGCAAGAGATTATGATTTAAAGGCGGTAAATCCCAATAGTATTTTTACCAGTAAAATCCGGAAAAAGCAAGAGTTGCTAAATCTTATTGCTGAAAAAAGTTCTGAGGTTACAGAAGCATTAAAAGTTGTTCAAGACTCATATAAAGCATGATAAAGTGCTTTCCACTTTTATGAGGTACGCTCCGAAGCTGGCAAGATGCCTGCACTACAATTTTTTCACCATTTACTCTGTAGCTCATTTGCCCGAAATATGCTGTAATTTCAATGCTTTATTAACACTAATTCTGCCACTAAAGGCAAATGATCTGAACCTGTAGTTGGCAAAACTTCAGCAGACATAGAAACCCAATGATTTGAATACCAAATATAATCAATTCTAAACAGAGGATAATCCAATTTCCAGGTGGAATTTGGAATCAAAAAATCCAGACGCCAACCTGCAGGCCAAGTTAAACCAAAACCCATTCCTGATACTCGAAAAGAATCGTTTAATACTTGTGTTAAATAATAGTAATCTTGAGATTGTTCGCTCATATTAAAATCACCTGCTACAATAACTGGTAAAGTTTCTTTTTTTAGTCGTTTTATTAAGTCTTGAATTTCTGCAGTACGGTCTGAAAATTCATAAACTGGAATTGTCAAAAATGGTAAAATTTTCCGAGGTCGAATCCAAGGTGAAATTGTTTGAATATTGTAGACGACTATTATCTGTTGGTTAATTTTAATAAGAGCGCGTTGTTGAATTTCTGAATGACCTGCTAAGTGTAGATTTTCTTTAAATTCTATAGGATATCTGCTGAGAATAGCTGCTCTATAACCTTTCAGATCGTCTGAAGTTTGATAAGGGTAGTCAGCTTTTAATTTAGGAAAGGATTTTCTAATATGGTTTCTGGTAATTTCTTGTAAAAATGCTATGTCTGGTTTTTCTCTTTTTATTATTTCTACTAGGGTTTTTGTTTCAGTCTTATGCCAACTATTATTTAAGGATAAAATTTTGAGAGGTTGAGTATTTGTTGCGGAAATAGTTTGAGGAGAAAAATATTGTGTATGTAGCCAACCAATAAGTAGTAGAGAAGCAATAGATAAAATTATACAAAACCAACGTTTTTTGATTATGAAAAATGCGGGAAGTGGCAGAATTAATATTGGCAAAAGAATTAAGGGGATAAAATTTCCAATTAAAGCGATTAACCAGAATTTATCCCAGAATATTAGTCGGAGTATCAAGTAAATTATAATTAATCCTGAATAACTATAGACAAATACTTTGGTAATTATTTGCAAAAGTAAGAATGGATTTATGATCTTTGCTGGAATATTCAATTGTTTTATCTCCATGAATGAAAGATAAAGATAAGCACTATCATCCTGTTTAACAAAAGTCAGGAGTCACACTTGAATAGCTAAAAAGATTAACTCTCAATTGATTTTAGCTTATTTTTTTATACTAAATTCAACAAAATCAGATGTAACTGCTTTTTTGATTTATTCCTACAATAAAAAAATATAAATTCCAGAAATTAAATCTTTTTTGTTCTTGAAACCCCGCCCTTAATCAAGCATTTATCAAGTAAATATTCAGGGAAAAATATTACTATTTTCTGGGTTACGGCGCACCTTAAATTAGGAAAAATTATAGTCCGATGCCCGGCTCACCCACCCTACAAGGATTTAAAGTTTTGTTTGGAAAAGGTCTCTAAGAGCGGGTTAGTTCTATGTTTTCTGTTCCCTGTCTCGTGACTTTAGCAATATTTTCTAAATTGGTATTAGATTATTATTATGCTAAATATTTGTGACATTTTTCAAGTAACTTTGTATCAGCTTTTTATCCTTTTTTTTATAAATTTTTACTACAAATAAATCCTTTTTTTTATGATTTAAAAATCATTTTTTTAGGTGACAATTAATACCTTTGATGCTTTTTTTTTAGTCATTAAATATTTTTTTTCAAAGAGACATCTGCTGAAGATTATTTTCATCTTCCTTACTATTTGTAACATTCTTTTTTCTAATTGGGATTAGAGACTGTTTGCCAAATAAGTATTAAGAGAATGAATAGTTACTAAAAGCCTAAATTGGTAATATTTGAAAGAATTGAAATCTAGTAGGTAGATAGATATGAGTTCATTAATTGATAATGGATAATTGATAATTACTTCTGGTTAAAACCGTTATGGAATTGAATATCAGAAAAGATTATTTCTTTTTTCCCCTATCCAAGGGGAGGCTTTCAACCAGAATTATTTAATTATTAATTATTAATAATTCGGTAAATATATTCCTAGACGAGTGAAGTGAGAAATATTTGTTTTGATTTTTTCCTCCCCACTCCCTATTCCCTATTCCCTATCTAATTTTTATCTTTCCTTTACAAAGAATCTCTTAGAGTATAGGCGGTAAATATCAATATAATTTTTACCCGTAAAATCAGGAAAAAGGAAGATTTACTAAATCTTATTGCTGAAAAAATTTCTGAGGTGAGAGACACATTAAAAGTTCAAAACTTTGGTAAGCATTCAGCTAGTCTCTTGAGATAAACTAAAGGCTTCAGCTTTTATTTGAATCAAGCAAAGACTAAGGTTAGCTGACAGAAATATTTCATTTCCTGCGGAATGCTGCGCAAACATATTTCACTCCTTGACTACTAATTACTTCTTCCAAAATAATGAGTTAATAACTCATAACTGATGACTGATAAAGCATTTCCTCCGATAGGAGGCTAGCTGATAGCTGAATGCTTAAAAACTTTGAGAAAAGATGATAGTTTTACCTTTTATTTTAAAATCAATTCTGTTATTACTTTTTCCGTAAAGCTTATACTATTACTATTTCTAATATCCTTTATGTAGCTAAGTTTGAAGATGGCAGAATTTGATTATAGGGAAAATCAAGAAAGATTCGATCAGTTAATGATGAATCGTTGTCTAGAGCTAGCCCAAGGGGCTTTAGGTAGAACGGCCCCTAATCCTTTGGTTGGTTGTGTGATTACAAAAAATGGACAAATTGTGGGTGAAGGGTTTCATCCTGGTGCTGGCCATCCCCATGCGGAAGTTTTTGCTCTTCAAGAGGCTGGTGAAAGGGCTAGGGGAGGGACTGTATATGTTAGTTTGGAACCATGTAATCATTATGGACGCACGCCACCTTGTACGGAAGCTTTAATTGCAGCAGGTGTAGCAAGGGTAGTAATTGGAATGATTGACCCAAACCCTCTGGTTGGAGGTAGCGGTATAGTAAAGCTGCGGGAAAATGGCATTCAGGTAGTTGTGGGAGTTTTGGAAGCTGAATGTCGTCTGCTGAATGAAGCTTTTATTCATCGAATGCTTTACCAACAACCTTTGGGAATTTTGAAATATGCTATGACTCTTGATGGGAAAATTGCTACTACTACTGGTCATAGTGCATGGGTGACATCTCAGGAGGCACGAAGTGCAGTACATAGGTTACGAGTTGCTTGTGATGCTGTTGTTGTTGGGGGTAATACAGTACGTCGAGATAATCCTTTTTTGACAAGTCGTAGGAGTAAAAGTGATAATCCTTTACGGGTAGTAATGAGTCGCAGTTTAGATTTACCTTTAGAGGCTAATTTATGGGATATTAGTGAAGCTCAAACTTTGGTATTTACAGAAATAAATTCTCATCCAAAATTTCAAGAATATCTAAGAGAAAAAGGGGTTGAAGTAATAGAATTTTCTTCATTAACTCCTGCAAAAGTAATGGTAAATCTCTACGATAGAGGGTTTCTTTCTGTTCTTTGGGAATGTGGAGGAAATTTAGCTGCAAGGGCGATCGCTGATGGTGCAGTACATAAGGTTTTGGCTTTTATTGCTCCGAAAATTATTGGGGGAAAAGTTGCTCCTTCTCCTGTAGGGGATTTAGAATTAACTAAAATGACTGAAGCTTTGGAGTTAGAAGATGTTACTTTCTGTCGGGTTGGTTCTGACTTTTTATTATCTGGTTATTTGCAGTATAAAACTGATAAATAATAGGCGAATCTTAATCTTTACAAAGAATATTATCAATAGCTAATATAGCATTCCTATTTGAGTTGTGAAAAAAATACCCTAGAAAAAGGGAACAGGGAACAGGGAACAGGGAACAGGGAACAGGAGTAGGAGTTTCAGGATTTTTATCTATTTGTTGATTTTTTACAAATGATTTAGGATTGCTATTAGGATGATTATCAACTGAATTTATGATGTTGGCAAGAACGAGATTTATTTATACCTAATAATAGTTTGATAGATGTTGACTACAAATGACGGAGAGTTTTAATTAGGGCTTGCTGATTAAATAGAAAAGCATTGACAGATAAAGATTTTAGCCTTCTTATGTCGGGAAAAAGTACCTAGTTTTCAGCTATTGATGCTCAAAAAGGAGCGGATTTTGGGCAAGAGTTGGGCAAAAAAATTACTCCCCTACTCTCCTACTCCCCCGCTCCCCTACTCGTGAAAAAATACTTTTTCAAAGCCTAATTATATTTACTCTCTTTCGACATAATCTTATTAATCTAATTGATTTAGGGTGGAAAATGTATTCTTTTAATTCGATTATTTTTTTTCTTACTTGTTCGGTAAGTATTCAGGTGTTATGTTTGAGTTTTCAGATCGAAATTGAATATTGGGTGTGTGTTTTAAATGAGAAATTATTATTGATATAGTAATCATCTGATATGTGATATATTATCAGCTTTTAGTCAAAATTAAACCTATAATATAGCAAAATATCGGAAGTAAAAACTAGATTTATATGGATATAAAAACTACTATACTGTCAAATCATATATCATAGCGGGACTTAAACAAAATAGAGGTAGAAAAAAGGCTCAAATATAGACTGGCAAGGGCTTTTACATCAAAAAGGCATAAATCCTGAATTACCAAGGGTTCTAGCCATTTTTAGGGGTTCGACGTAATTCCCTTGTCTAGAGAGACTTTGAGGCATTTTTCCGACCAGAAAATGTTTAAGTACCAATAGTAAAATTATCATCTATAATTCGATGTTTATCTATATTTTCTCTAATTTTAAGTGTGAAAAAATATGCTTTTTAAAATCTGATATAAACTTTATAAAGTCAACTTTATAACTATAAAAAAATGTTTGCTGTATTTGTGAAAAAGCTGTTTGTAGAGTATGACATAGTAATAGCTGTCCCCTAATAGTTGAATAATTGATTTATTGCTTCATAAATTATTGATAATTACTAATTATTGATATAGTTTTTGTCAAGGTCGTGAAGTATAGTTATTTTTGTGTGTTTTTGTCCCCTGTTTTCTATTCCCTCAAACCAAGGATCTTTGTACTACAAGCTTTTGGTAAATTGCTATATGATAGAAAAGATTAATTCAACTGGTATAATATATTTGATGAAACAGTATTATTATATTTGATTCTTATACCCAGTTAATATGAAGTTGCATAGAAAAAAAATTGCCAAAAGTTAAATGTACATATAGCAATCCTAAATAGGTTGTGACATATTAGAAAGTAAATAAAAAACTTAAACTCTTACCTATTACCTATTACCTGTTCCCTAAAACCGATTAAAATTTTGTATATTAATCAAATAGGATTGCTGTATATATAGAATAAAAAATTAATAAATTCATAAATTCATAATTTGATGCAGCATCCGAGAAAATTGGTATTAAGTTACTATCTTTTTTACCCAAAACTTAGATTGTTAATGAAAATCATAATTATTCAGTGATTTGATAAAATAATCTCTAACTATGATGTCGATAGGTGATTAAATTTGGCTATAGTGTTTTTAAATGAGATGTAAATCTAGATTGAAGTTTCTTCTAGAAAAAAATTCCTGTCTTGATTACTCCATATCCTGATATTCACTAATATTTAATTCTGTTTTTCCTTCTTGACTATTCCCTATTCCCTATTCCCTTTTTCATAGGACTTGGTTTCCATATCCCAAATAAAAATGCTATATGATAATTAAAGTGTAAAAATTCCAATGAATTAACAAATAAAAACAACAATTCAAACACAAACAACTACTATACTAAAAAAAGGCAAAGTAATTCTTAAACTAAGTAAAAAAATATGTTTAATGCAACTGAAATATTAATTAATTCATTCGTAGAACAAATTAAAGATGGCTATCATCGCACTTACGGCGGTTATAAGTCAAATTACAAAGAAATTATTGGTTGGGCAGGAAATATGGCATTAGAAAATATTGCTAATAGTGATGCTCTTTATCATAATGTAGAACATACTATATTAGTTACTCTTGTAGGCCAAGAAATTTTAAGGGGAAAACATATTCGTGAAGGAGGAGTTTCTTGTGAAGATTGGTTGCACTATATAATATCTCTAGTTTGCCATGATATTGGATATGTGAAAGGAGTTTGTCGGAAAGATAAAAAAGGATATTACGCGACAGGAAAAGGTGATGAAATAGTTAGTTTGCCATTAGGTTCTACTGATGCTAGTTTAACTCCTTATCATGTAGATCGGGCAAAATTATTCATTGATGAAAGGTTTAATGGTCATAAACTAATTGATGTAGAAATAATTAAACAAAATATTGAATTAACAAGATTTCCTGTGCCTAAAGAATCAGATCATCAAGATACTGTTAATTATCCTGGTTTGGTCAGAGCAGCAGATTTAATAGGTCAGTTAAGTGACCCTCGTTATCTTAAAAAAGTTGCTTATTTATTTTATGAATTTGAGGAGACAGGTTTTAATAAAAAGGTAGGGTATCAAAATCCTAGTGATTTGCTTGATAGCTATCCCCAGTTTTTTTGGCAAGGTATTCATCCTTATGTGAAAAATGCTTTGAAATATTTATCATTAACACAGGAAGGTAAGCAAATTATTGCTAATCTCTACTCAAATGTATTTGTAGTAGAACATGATTCCTCTAAAAAAGTTTCTGTTTAAAATACTATTGAAAAATTATGACTAGAAAAATATTGATAATTATTAATTAGCAAAACTTGCAGTTACTTCTAAAATAAAATTGTTTATGGATGTCAGATTTTCCCCTGTTCAACAATTTTTAGTTACATGGTTATTATTATTAGTCGCAGGGTGGTTAACAATAGGGGCAATTAGCTATATAGGTGAGATAGTTAGTATCTTAATTACGGCAGGATTAGTGGCTTTTTTACTCAACTATCCAGTGGCTAAATTACAAAGATTTTTGCCGAGAAGTTTAGCAGCAGGTTTAGTATATTTAACGGCTGCTTTGATAGTTTTGGTTATTGGTCTAACTATTGTACCTCCTGTATTTAATCAAGGCAGACAATTGGGATTAAAATTTCCTGAATTGTTAGAATCGGCAAGATTACAATTGACAGAATTCCAAACCTGGAGTGAACTTAATAACCTACCTTTCAATGTAGGTATTTTACAACAGCAACTATCTGAAAAAGCTCAAGAACAAATACAGGCGATCGCTGCTACAAGTTTTGGTTTAGTATTAGGAACAGTTAATTGGTTTTTTGACTTAATTTTAATTCTAGTAATCTCATTTTATATGCTCTTAGATGGAGAAAGAGTCTGGGATAATCTTACCAGTATTATTTCACCCAAAGTAAGAGATGTTTTTACAAAATCATTAGAAGGTAATCTTCAAAGTTTTGTTTCTGGGCAGTTGCTATTAGGTTTATTTATGGCGACTAATTTATCTCTGGCTTTTTGGTTTTTAGGAGTTCCTTATTTCCTATTATTTGCAGTATTTATCGGTGCAATGGAATTAATTCCATTTATTGGGGCAACTTTGGGTATTGGTACTGTAAGTATTTTGGTAGCATTTATAGATTGGTGGCTAGCATTTAAAGTATTAATAGTATCTATTTCTCTCCAACAAATTAAAGATAATATAGTTGCTCCGAGGGTAATGGGTAATTTGACAGGACTTAGCCCGGTAATTATTTTTGCTGCATTATTATTAGGTGGTAAAATAGGAGGACTGTTAGGAGTGATACTTGCAATTCCCCTTACTGGAGTATTTAAAAGTATTATGGAAGTTATCCTAAATCCCCAACTTCCACCTCAAACAGGTTCTTTTTTTTATAATCCTCTGGATGAAGAAAATGAAGCCTTATATCAAGAAAAAAAACAATTAACTAAACAAGTTTCTTCTTAATCTCAAATATGGGTAATTTGTTATTTTATGATTTAAAAATTATTTCAGTTATAGTGCTAGGGAATAGGGAATAGGAAATAAAGAACTGTAGATTGTTAAAGGGTTCCAGGATTGATAAATGTCCTAACCAATTAACATAGTGCTATATAGGATTTTCAAATGAGATGTAAATCTAGATTTATTTTTTTTATCATATAAAATATTGTCTTTAGTACCTACTCATCCTTGTGTAAAGTTAGTATTTAATGCTGTTTTCCCTTCTTTACTATTCCCTGTTACCTCGATACCTATTCTCTTTTTAATAGAACTGGGTTTCCGCATTTCAAATGAAAACGCTATATAAGTTATCAATAGAAACAAGGAAAAAGTTTTTTTGAGCGCTAATTATCAAGATAATTCCTTAATAGTTGATATAAAATCTTTCTTATCAAATAAAATACTATAGCAATCCTAAAATTATCAAAAAAACTCTATGGTTTTGGTTTCCAAAGCCAAGATTATAAGGGATTTGAAAGTCAAACCCTTAAGATAAAATTTTAGAACCTATTTTAGAATTACTATATAACTCTTGCCATAAGAGTATAGTTCCCAAATATCTATCTCTTTCTTTTATTTCCTACTCCTTACTCCCTAAAATGTGACAACCTATTTTAGAATTAATATATAGATTTTTCCAGAAGAGTGATATTTCCCAAATCTCTATCTCTTTCTTTTCTTCCCTACTCCTTACTCCCTAAAATGTGACAACCTATTTTAGAATTACTCTATAGCTTTTTCCAGAAGAGTGATATTTCCCAAATATCTATCTCTTTCTGTTATTTCCTACTCCCTACTCCCTAAAATGTGACAACCTATTTTAGAATTACTATATAGCTTTTTCCAGAAGAGTATAGTTCCCAAATTTCTATCTATTTCTGTTATTTGCTACTCCCTACTCCCTAAAATGTGACAACCTATTTTAGAATTACTATATAGCTTTTTCCAGAAGAGTATAGTTCCCAAATCTCTATCTCTTTCTTTTATTTCCTACTCCCTATTACCTATTAGATAAAATCAATGAAATGGTGGAAAAATCTCAAAAAAAATCCATTAGCTAGATTCGGTGCATTACTACTATTAATCTTTTATATAGTAGTAATTGCTGCTGACTTTATCGCCCCCTACGATCCATATACATCTCAATCTAACGGTTCCCTACTACCACCTACTCAAATTTACTGGCGAAACCAAACAGGTGAATTGATTGGACCTCATGTTTATCCCACCACTCAGGGACCTGTAGACTTAGAAACTGGACTCCGTGAGTTAAATGTAGATTTAGATAAACCATCTTCACTGGGTTTATTTGTTAAAGGGACACCTTATAAAATTTTGGGCATTTTACCCTCAGATCGACATTTATTTGGCACTACTGGTGAAGGTAAATTTAACTTATTAGGTACAGACGAACAAGCGCGAGACCAATTTAGCCGTTTACTTTTTGGTGGTAGAATTAGTCTATTTATTGGCCTAGTCGGAATTATGATTTATTTTCCTCTAGGAATGATTATAGGTGGAATTTCTGGTTACTTTGGTGGTTGGGTTGATAGTATTTTGATGCGTTTCGCTGAAGTGCTGATGACAATTCCAGGTATTTATTTATTGGTGGCCTTAGCTGCTGTATTGCCACCTGGTTTAACTAGCGCTCAACGATTTATGTTAATTGTTGTAATTACTTCATTTATTAGTTGGGCAGGATTAGCCAGGGTAATTCGGGGACAAGTATTATCAATCAAAGAACGAGAATTTGTTCAAGCAGTTAGGGCTATGGGGGCAAATTCTTACTATATTATTATCCGTCATGTCTTACCCCAAAATGCAACATATTTAATCATCTCAGCAACTTTAGCTATTCCTAGTTTTATTATTTCAGAGTCAGTTTTGAGTTTGATTGGTTTAGGTATTCAACAACCTGATCCTTCTTGGGGAAATATGTTATCTTTGGCCACCAATGCTTCTATTCTAGTGTTACAACCTTGGTTGGTATGGCCTCCAGCATTATTGATTATTTTGACAGTATTGGCTTTTAATTTATTAGGAGATGGGTTACGAGATGCTTTAGATCCACGAAATTTACAACGTTGATATTCAGTTATCATTTATCAGCTAACAGTTATTAGTTAATAGTTGAAACAGAAAAATAATTTACTCAATATAATTGGTAGCTCAATAAAATTAATAACAGTTATCAGTTATTTTTAGATGACAAATTAAAAAAAATATTTGTGTAACTAATTCTGTTTACCTGCTTATGACGCCTTGATACTTGATAATTGTCGAAAAATCTAAAATTCTCTAGATTTAGGGAGAAAATTTAAGACTATTTCACATTATATTTGTATGATTTTTTCATCAGATGAGGTAAGAATATTAGATGAGATAAGAACATTACTATCTTTCTGTGCTTTTATTATTTCATCGGCATCATTTTGTTCTACACTATTACTTTGGAAAAAGTCAAATAGACCAATTATTGTTGCAGACATTGATGCAAATAAAAGTAGCAATCAAGAAATGACATACTATAATTTAGTAGTATCAAATATAGGAAATCGTCCAGCAGTAAAGATTCATCTATGTTCTTCACCAGAGCAGATTAAAAATATTTTTGAAGACGCAATTAACACCGAGGATAAAGGTATCAGAAAATTCATAATTGAACAAATTGAGAATTTTTTTTATCCAAAAAATGAAATTATTTTATTAGAAAATGGTGAAAAATTATCTACTGCTTTTGGAGCTACTGGTACAACTAAATCGTTAAAATCTGGTTCAAATATTGATATTTCAATAACTTACTTTGATTTAGATGGTTGTTCATTTAAGTCTAAATTACCTCTTAAAGTATATCCAAGACAAGGTTTTTCAGGAACTAAGTGGAACAGTAGTTCTTAGATAAAAATTTAAGTAATTTATAGATCAATGTGAAATTCTTGGAGCAATATCAAATTCCTCAATAAATTAGTTTAGACTGAATAAATTAATCTGATATGAATATGATAAAAAAATAGATAAAGCGATAAAAAACTGTATTCCTACAATATTTTAGTTATGGCAATGTGGTTAATCAATTTGAAAATTGCTGTATCTCTCCTAGCTGATAACTAATAACTGATAACTGATAACTGAAATGACTACTACTTTTAAACCTCGTTCTAATTTAGCTACAAAATTAGTTAATGGAATTCTCTCTATTAAACCACTTGCTAATTTTGCTAAAACTCAAGCCCGAAAGATGATTATTAAACGTGCAGAAAAAATTGGTGTTCCTTGGCGTAAACAAGCAAAAGAACTTTCCGAACGTAATTGGGATAAAGAATGGGAAATAGTAAATAATCCTAATTTGATATATCCTGAATATTATCTTACTTCATTTCATGCTTATGAAAAAGGTAATATGAGTTGGCAACCTGCAACAGAAGTGGAAGTAGCATCTTTAGCAGTTCATGCAGGTATTTGGAAAGAAGAAGGTATTGGTGGAGATGCTAGACTTCGTAACAGTTTTCTTGATATTTTAAAAGCAGAAATTTCTGCACCAAATGATATTTTAGACTTGGGATGTGGTGCTGGTTTAAATACTTTTTCACTACAAAAAGTTTTCCCTGAAGCTAAGTTTACAGGGGTAGATTTATCACCTTATTTTTTAGCAGTTGGTTTATATCGTTCTCAACAACAAAATTTGGATATTAATTGGGTTCATGGTGCTGCTGAAGCAACTGGTTTACCTGATGATTCTTTTGATTTGGTTTCTATCTCTTTGGTATGCCATGAATTACCACAATTTGCTACTCGAAAAGTATTTCGGGAAGTAAGGCGGTTATTACGTTCAAATGGTAGTATTGCTATTATGGATATGAATCCTAAGTCGGAGGTTTATGCTACTATGGCTCCTCATATTTTTACTTTGTTGAAGAGTACGGAACCTTATTTGGATGAATATTTTACTTTGGATATTGAACAGGAGTTAGTTAATGCTGGTTTTATTGTTCCTAAAATAATTTGTAATACTCACCGTCATCGTACTATTATTGCCAGGGTAGCCTGATTATTCAGGATTTAATAATTACTCTAGTCTGTTTTGGCTGTTTCTGATATTCAAGGCGTTTACTACCATAGAGTTATTTGCATACTATATAGAACCCCTAACAGTATCTTTGCAAAAGTGAGGATTAGGAGACAGGAGACAGGAGACAGGAGACAGGAGACAGGAGACAGGAGTCAGGAGACAGGAGTCAGGAGTCAGGAGTCAGGAGTCAGGAGACAGGAGTCAGGAGACAGGAGTCAGGAGACAGGAGTCAGGAGACAGGAGACAGGAGTCAGGAGACAGGAGTCAGGAGACAGGAGACAGGAGTCAGGAGACAGGAGACAGGAGACAGGAGTCAGAATTTCGGTGAAATAGAATAGGGAAAAAAGTATAAAAATAGCCCCAATCTCCCAATCTCCCCATATCCCCATATCCCCGTCCCCCGATCTCTCCAGCTAATTTTATAGAGCCGCTTAGGGGTTCTATACTTATTTTTTCTTGGTTGAATAAAAAGTCATGCGCATAGCCAGGTTAACCCCTACAATACTAACGTATCACAATTTTGGTTAATGTGCAATCTAATTATTTACTTCGCCAATTTTTTTCTATAGCAATCCTCTAATATATTTGTGGTAAAAATCCTACTGCTTTTTAGGGAACAGGGAACGCTTAACTGGGAACAGGTAAAAGTTTCAGGTTTTTTATTTACTTTTTGATTTGTCGCAACATAAGCGCGGATTGCTATAGTTAGTGCTTCATAAAATGACCATCAAATCATTCAACAATTAATAATTACCTCTTCTTCTAAAAATAGGATAAGCATTTCCTGCGGAATGCTGTACAAACAGCTATCAATAATTAGTATTCAGCTTTTTGAACCTTGATACTTCATTAGACAAACCCAGTTTGTTATTAACATAATTTATTAGTTTCACTAATTTTCAACAGAAGTATTTGAGGTATCATTAAAAGTGTTGTATTCTGCTTTTTGCTGACTGCTGTTAACGTAGTTATTCCGAAGTAAAAGTGCTAACTTCTGAATGCTGAAAACACATGATTTGGTCAAATGATATTTTGCTGTTTTCTCCATTAATGGAGAGGCTTTATACTTTAATTTTTCGGTAATGTTTTGTAGATTTGTTGCCTAGTTAAAGTTCTTTTCAGATTAATAAAACATATTCCAAAACCTAGCAGATACCTTCCATAGAATATCTCTACTGTCGTCTACTGAAATGAAAACTGCTGTAAATACCCCAACAAAATTAATTACACACTAATTGTTTATTAGTTACTTGCTAGAGAAACTTTAGATATATTCCGAATAGGTAAACAATAAAGGCGGGCAAGTTTCAAATTTCCTATTGAAGTTTAAAGTAAAAATAATAGTTAAAAATAATATGGAGATGGTTATTAATTCTTTTTTCCGTTGACTGTAGCAAGATGATTATTTTTTTGACTTTGTTTGTTATTTTTTACCTCGTTATTACTTTTATCTAAAATTGCTGGTGAATTAGATTTATTTTTCTCAGTTAATTTTTTTTCTGCTTGTAATTCTGATAATAATGTAATGCGTTTATGCTGATATTCTGAGTCATCATGCTTAATAGCAAGAACACGGTCATAACAAACTAAAGCTTCTTGATAAAGTTTGATTTTTTCTAAGACTATACCTTTTCTTCCCCAAGCTTCATAACTATTATTATTAATAGCAATTGTTTGGTCATAAGCAGTTAAAGCCTTTTCATAAAGCTCTAATTTTTCTGATACTTGACCTTGGCATAACCAAGCTTCATAACAATCTTCTTTTATAGCAATAGCATGATTAGAGCAATTAAGAGCTTCTTCCAGTTTTTCTAGCTTTAATAATACTTCTGCTTTACCCAGAAAAGCTTGATAACATTGGGGCTGTATTTTAATTGCTTTTTCATAAGAATTAACTGCCTCTTCATATTTTTCTAAAGCACCTAAAGCCACTCCTCGATTATGCCAAATCTCATAATCATCTGGCATGAATTTAATTGCTTGATCGTAGCAATTAACTGCTTCTTCATATCTTTCTATTTGCCACAATAAAGCACCTTTGTTGTACCAGAGTTCATATCTATCAGGTTTAATTTTCAGTGCTTTGTCATAAGAATTAATTGCTTGATCAAAAGATTGTAATCTTCCTAATAAATTACCTCTGTTATACCAAATTTCAAATTTATTTGGTTCAATTTTCAGTGCTTTGTCAAAAGTGGCGATCGCCTCTTCATAGCGTTCCATGTTTCCGAATAAAGCTCCTAAATGATGTAAAATATCTACATTTTGAGGTTGAACAGAAAGAGCTTGTTGATATGAAATAAGTGCCTCGTTATATCGTTGTAATTTCCTGAGTAAAATACCTCGGTTGAGCAAAATTTCTACATGATTTGGTTTGAAAGAAAGAGCTTGATCGTAGGAGGATAATGCCTCAGAATAACCCTGTAATCTGACAAAGACATTACCACGATTAAACCAATATTCAAATCTTTCAGGATTAATTTTAGTGGCTTGTTCGTAAGCAGCAAGAGCATCAGAATAACGCTGCAATTTTACAAAGACATTACCTCGTTTAAACCAGGCTTCACTTAAACTAGAATTAACAGAAATAGCTTTTTCAAATGCCTCTAGAGCTTGATTATATTTACTCTCAGAAAATAGTTTTTCTCCTGCTTTTAAATAATTATTAGCAATTACGTTAGATGCTTGGTCTGATTTTTTTGATTCCTGACAATTTTCCAGAAATTTAGTTTCTGATTTGAGAGTATGATTAATTTTTTCTACGGTCTGATGTTTTGCGTCTTGAGCCTCGGAAATAATCACTTGTAGTTGCATTAAAAACTGAGACTTTAAAGTTTCTATTTGTTCTACAGATGATTTGGAAATTTTTGCTTCTTTATCAATAAATTCGATTGATTTTTTAACGGTTACTATGTGATTCTCTAATTCAGTAAATAATTTTTGAGACTGATTCAACTTAGACTCTAATTCAGTTATTTTTTCTAGCCGTTTATTAACTTCACCAACTAATTCTTTAATTACTAATTTTCTGACTAACCAAAAAAAGCCAATAGTTACAGGGGGTAAGAGAGTGGCAACTAATAATAATGTATTTAATAAAGTTAGGGTAGGATTTAGGTCTAGACTAACTTCTGATTCCCTATCTGTGTGTAAAGCAATTTGATAGGCAACTTGCCGGAATTGATGATTATTTTTAGCTGTTAATTCAGCGATTTTCCCTAACCAACTTTTGTTTAAAATTTCTCGGATTTGAGATATATTTGAAGTTGATAAATTAGCCATATTTTTCGGGGTATTATGGGCTTGGCTAACTAATATTTCTGGAGGAGTAATTGATTTATTAGAGGTAACATTATTAATGTTAATAGAGTTATAAAAATTACTGGTTTGTGGTGCAGTTGTCTCAGAATAGGAATTAATATTAGGAGTTGCTTTTGCTTCAGTAGTTAAATTTTGGGTGCTGAGGGTAGCAAGGGTTAAGATGGCTGTCTTAGAAAGATTCATATTTTGGCAATTTATCTATAATATAGGTTGATTTTTATGGGATAAGATTCGATTGAATTATTGAAACAATTTTTTATTTTTGTGGATAATCAAAATTGCTTACTTAAGTTCAGGATGGAATCTCTCTCTTACTTTTACAGGAGTTAATACCACTAACCCGGAAAGTTCTAATTTAAGGAATAAATTACAGAGAATAAGGAAGAAAGATATGATTTCAGTAATCAGTTAGGAATGATAATTTTATTCTCTATAAAATTTGAATTATCTAAGCTCCATATTCGGGTTATTTCATTCTAGATTTTGACCATGAATTTACTTACTTTCAGGTAGGGAAAGATAAATTTTCTAAAGCTAGAAATTAGGTATTTTCGTAAATACATAAAATGGGTGCATCTCATATTTGCAAAAATACTTTTTTCCTATTCCCTATTCCCTATTCCCTATTCCCTGTTCCCTGTTCCCTAGTCTAAGATTCATCATCAGTCTATGTCCTAATCGCCCTGGCTGTTGCTATATTAGCTAATTTTTGAATTTTTACCATTAAATCATCAGGTATGTCGTTAATTGTGAGGTTTGCCATAATTATTTTCTTGATTTTTTGGTAGTGCATCAACAAAGTGTGGGATAGGTAATTAGATCATTCCACTTCCAAGGAGCGATACTGCTGAGGCAACGCTCCGCGAACGCCAACCCCGACCTTTGGGCAGCAGTATTGTTCTTGCGAGTATGAACCCAGATCCAATTAAAGTAGGCGATACGGCTAACGCCACGCTCCGCGAACGCTAACCTAACTGTTATCTCTGTCTGCTCCCAGACCTTACCAAATTTATTCTGTCGGCGATGCCTGGGACCTATCTGCTGTCGGACAATACCATTAGTTCGCTCTAATTGTTGGGTCTGGTCTTTACCGATAATATGTTTGACTTGGTGGAGGTAAAACTCGTTCATACCCTCCCCAATCATCAGTATGCCAATGTTTACAGTTAGTTTTCCCTTCTGTATTGGTGATTAATTCTGTGATGAACTGGTCAGTGTGTTTACCGACACGAGTGGCCAAAATTAATCCCGTTGATGATGCTTGAGTCATCCCAATCCAACAATCCCCTTGTGTCAATTCATTGATCTCAGAGTGTTTTTGTTTTTTTGGATAATTGCCAGTATTCGTCACTACTGATTTGTGAGGTTTCTATATTCTGTACATGGGCATTATGAATCATTTGCCCTTTTTGAGAAGCTGCTGTGATCAAACTAACCACTGTATTGTAGGCTAGATTCATTGTACGACTAATTCCTCTTAAACTACTGCCTTCAACATGAGCCTGTAGAACCATGGGCATTTGTAACGGTCTTGAACTTGTCTACGATAGTGCAGAGTGTCGAAAGTTTCACTGAAAGTTTGTTGACATCTGGGACAATAATATCGTTGACTTCCTTTACTGGTCTTTCCATGGTTATGAGCTTTGTGATGGCCACATAGAGGACATTCCATGATGATTGAAAGTATTTAGGGACAATGATTATATTATCATTTAATTTTTTAGAGATACGCTTAGGGGTTCTATAT
>JBFRWR010000128.1:0-6550 GCA_051439685.1 Trichodesmium sp. | reverse complement strand
AAAACGGCTACAAGGCCCAAATACTTGCTGATTTTTGCTTTCGTCCCATTCTGGCAACCAATAACGATGACTGGCACTAAACTGGGCGCGACGGTTAATAACACATTGCATAGTTAATAATTACAAATCTGCCTTATGTAACGTTTCGTAAAGTTCCTTTTTTTCTAGCATAAACTTTTTTGTGACAATTTTGGTTATCAGTTATCAGTTACCGGTTATCAGTTACCAGTTACCAGTCATTTCGTGTTATTCCGAGGAACGAGGAATCTCTATAACGTCCTAAACATAATTAATAGTGGTATTGCAATCAGTAATTATATATGAGAAATCAGAACATATAGAGGAAATAATAATATTATGTCCCTACAAATAACCTTCGTAGGGGTTTAACACTGTTAAACCCAGAAACTAATCTATTCGTTTCAAATAATCCCACTCCGAACTCCACACTTCCCACACTCCCCGAACCCCTCGCAATAAATACCCTACAATCCTAACTTTGCTTTCATTTCTTCATCAAACTTGGATGATTCCCAGTTTTTTGCCTGTTTAATTTGTTCTGGAAATATGTTTCTCACTTCACTGAGGTCGACTTGAATGAGGTAGGATTCACTGAGGTTGGCTCCTCTGAGGTTGGCTCGAATGAGGTCGGCTTGAATGAGGTTGGCTCGAATGAGGTCGGCTCGAATGAGGTTGGCTACTTTGAGGTTGGCTCGAATGAGGTTGGCTCCACTGAGGTTGGCTCCACTGAGGTTGGCTCCACTGAGATTGGCTTCACTGAGGACAGCTCCACTGAGGATATCTCTACTGAAGACAACTCCACTGAGGTCGGCTCCACTGAGGTTGGCTCCACTGAGGTCGGCTCTAATGAGGTTGGCTCCACTGAGATTAGCTCCACTGAGGTTGGCTCCTCTGAGGTTGGCTCCACTGAGATTAGCTCCACCGAGGTCGGCTCTAATGAGGTTGACTCCACTGAGATTGGCTCCACCGAGGTCGGCTCCACCGAGGTCGGCTCCTCTGAGGTTGGCTCCACTGAGATTAGCTCGACTGAGGTTGGCTCCTCTGAGATTGGCTCGACTAAAGTAGACTTTACTAAAGTTGGCTCCACTGAGGTCGGCTCCAATGAGGTCGGCTCCACTAAGATTTAATTTTTTGTTCCCCTGATGAGTTATAATTTTCCGAATTAATAATTCTTTTTCATCAACTCCAGTAACCGCAGCTTTAAGTTTTGCCAGATCAGTATCAGAAATATCCCCAGTAATTGTAAATGCTAATTTTTCCTTCTCAGGCTCTATAAACTCAACACTTTCTATCGGCACATCAAATATTTCTGTTAATTCTCCAGAGTTAAATAATTTTTCAATTCTTTTCAGACCTTCAGAATAACCTTTTAAGACAAACTTTAAACTTCCTTCATCAACATCATCAATTACTAATGTTGGATCGCAACCTAATTCTTGTATAAGTTTTTGAATTGCTTTTACTTTTTGCTTGCGTCTAGTATTTTTAATACTGCCAGTTATGATAAACTCTATCTCTATCTCTTCTTTTAGATTTGCTACTTTTTTAGATGTTTCTCCTGTAAAAGAAGTATTATTGACTTGAATTATTATATTTTGATCGCCCGGAATAAGATGTATTTCTAATTTTGATTCGTTTTGAGAGTCCTCGTTATTCATATTATTAATTTAGATAGATTGGTTTGATTTACTTTTACTTGAAAAGATTCATCTATCAGGAAATATTAAGAGAAGCTATTAATTGTCAGTTTTCAACAAGAAT
This sequence comes from Trichodesmium sp., assembly GCA_051439685.1. Classification (GTDB taxonomy): domain Bacteria; phylum Cyanobacteriota; class Cyanobacteriia; order Cyanobacteriales; family Microcoleaceae; genus Trichodesmium. The sequence continues at coordinate 4,768 of JBFRWR010000128.1, read as the reverse complement.
ACCCCGCTTTTGTAGCCTAGTTAGCCAAGGATTGAAATCCTTGGCTAATAGCTAAAGTCATCTTTTAGATGACTAGATTATCTATACCGTTTTTTTGTATTATGCAGGACTTACCCATAAACACCACATCTTGTAGGGGTGATTCGCGTTGTAGGGGTGATTCGCGAATCACCCCTACTATCAAACATCAATTATTCCCCAAAATAATGAGGCGTAAAACTCCCATGAAAACCATAAGGAATATGATGTTTTAAATGCAATCTTGCCAGAGGTTTTTTACTCAAATCTCTTGCATCCAAAATCACAACATCAGACCGATGTTCCGCTGCATCATACATCAACATCAACAACCAACCATCATCCTCATTAACTCCATTCGGAAAAGGAACAAATAAAGGTTCTCCCGCAAAACCTCGCGGTGCAACACTAAAAATCTGACGTTCTCCTGTCTGCCAATCAATCTTTAATATTCGTTGTAAAGGAGCATTTCCACTAGGCTTATCTGCGACTCCCATAAACAAATATCTATAAGATTTTCCCACATTATTTGGATTTAAAGTCGGAAAGTCACAACAAAGACTTTCCAGCAATTTATGTTCTACATTATTCTCTGATAAATTAATCTTAAATCGCCATAACTGACTTGCTGGAATTGAGTCGAAATTTAATTTACGAAAATCATCACTCGCCTCAACTTGTGGGAAAGATTCATAACAAATTGAATCTATATAAATTTCCCCATTCTTTTCCCAAGCATTACCATGATGAAATATAAAACAAGGTTCTGTTTCCAAAATTTTTATGTCTTTACTACCATCACGAGGAATTAAAATAACCTGTGTCGGTTGATTAGGTAAAAATTTCAAACATTGACCAGCACCTTGCAATCCTAAAACAAAAGGTAAAGGGTTAAAACTAACAGGATTTTGGAAAAAGATGCAGTAGTTTGGTGTTATTGCCATGTCGTGTAAAAAGGCAAAACCAGGAATAGAATGAGAGTAACGTTTTAATAGTTTTCCCTGACTGTTGAACTCAAAAATAGTAATAGTGCTAGATAAACCAGGTTTCACAGAAAAATTAATTAAAACATCGCCTTTTCCATCCTTACCTTTTTCAATTCTAGGATGAGCAGAAAAGGCTTGACCTGCTTGTAAAATTCCATCTAAATCATCAATTCCAATAGTTTCTAAATTCTGAGGATTTAAACGATGAGGTTGCCCTGGTTCCCACAATGCCAAAAGTTTATTACCCCAATAAAGAATACCAGTATTAGCACAATTTTTAACGTTTAAATCGAAAATATTAGCCAACCAACCGCCAGGTTTTTGAGAGCCAAAACCTCGATAGAGAATTTTTCCTGCTGCTTTTTCTGCTACATAACCTTCTGTTCTAACAAACCTATTTCGGAAGTAGGCACGACCATTTTTAAAACTAATTGCACAAACCATTCCATCCCCATCAAAAGGATGAGCGATAGGTTGACCATTAATATCTAATAAACCTGGTCCGTTGCGGAACAAAGTACCATTTAATTCTGCTGGTATTTCACCTTCTATATTATCAATCGAATAATCATATTCATTGGGTTGAGATTCATATCCTTTTTGCCAATCTTCGCGAGTAAAAAATGCAGGTTTTTCAATTTGTAAATTTGTCATAATTAAATCCTAATTTTTAAACTATTAAGTACAGAGAACCTATAGAGAAAACCAGCGAATTTGTAATATAAATAAACGGCACAAGCCTTGTTATACCATTTCTCAAAAAGAATGCTATATATGATTGGGTGGGGAAGTGTGGGAAGTGTGGGAGGTGGGGGGAGAGGTTCAAAGTAGGAAAAACCTATACTAAAAGACTAATAATTGTCAAAAACAGACTTTGAATCTTGGTAACTATTTGACTTCTGAAGTCAAGCTGAAGTATAGCATTACTTTTGGTAATTGGTATTATATAAAGCTTTTACGGGCACATCCTCGTTTACCAACCAAAGAAAAAGAAGATAGGGATATGGAAAGCAAAAATTACCAAAAATCAGGGAAAAAAGACAGTCCCATCCCCTGATTTATTCCATACCTTACCTTGATCTTCTATTACATGTTGCTGATAATTCTCAACAAAATTTCTACTCCAGTTACAGCTTGCCAGCCAAAAAGACCAACAATGGTAACATTAAGAGCTATATGACTGTATCGTGCCCAGTCTTGGCCTTTCTGCATTAAAGGAGTTAAAGAAGCAGACATGGCGATCGCTCCTGTCATACCTAATCCTGCTAACAGATGAGGGCCAAAAAATAATTTCCCATTATTAATATAAGTGACGGCCATTCCACCCAGAGACCCTAAAACCATGAAAGCGAGGAGTAGGGAACCAACTTGATGATGTTTGACCTTAAATTTAGCAAATTCTTTTTTCTTTTCTGTATCTGTGGCGGTTCTACTATTGCGAACTTTCACACCGAGATATAGGGCATAAATTGTTATGGCCAAAAGTATCCACATAATCACGGGATGAAAAAAGTTAAGCCAAGGTTTAATAGATTCTGGAATTGCCAAGTCCATAATTGTTCTTCTCTCTAAAATTCGTAAAAAAAATTCATAAAACTTAGTATAACAGCCGATTGATCTTATTTGATTGTGTTTAATGCTAAAGTTGCCGATACTAAATTAATAAGTAAAGTAATAGCTCTCCAAATTTACTGATTTAATAAGCATAAGCACTCAGATTTTTATCAGCAGAAAACCATGGGACTTGAGTCAAAATCAGTTAAAATCTGAAAAATATAGACTATGGTTTTTGGTATGGGTTCGCAAAAAGAAGAAATATCTTTAGTACAGGCTGTAAAAAATGGTAATCTAGCTGAAGTGTCTTTCCTGATAGCTGAAAATATTGATAGTAATGCTCAAGCTTTAGATGGTACAACAGCTTTAATGATAGCTGCCGAAAAAGGCTACACTCAAATAGCGTCTGCTTTACTAGATAAAGGCGCTGATGTCAACTATACGAGAAAAAAGTTTGGTGCTACAGCTTTGATGTTAGCTGCAGCTCATGGACGCTCTGAAATAGTAGAACTATTTGTCAGTAGAGGTGCTGATGTCAATGCTAAAAATGATAATGGTGGTTCCCCACTAATGATCGCTGCAATGAATGGTTATATAACAGTAGTCAAACAGCTAATAGCTGCTGGAGCTGATGTTAATGTGGTAGATAAAGATTATGATACAGCATTGGGTTTAGCAACTGCTCAAGGTTATCAAGATGTGGTTAAAGTTTTATTAGATGCTGGAGCAAGAATAGATGATTCTATATTATCTGTAGTTGCTAATAGTAATTATGCAGAAATGAGAGAAATTTTGCTTAATCATGGTGTGGATGTAAATATTAGAAACTTAGAAGGAAAAACATGGTTAATGCAAGTAGCAGAATCAGGTGATTTATCTACAGTAAATACACTATTAAAAGCAGGTGCTGATGTTAATTTAAGAGATAAAGACGGAGAAACATCTTTGATTTTATCTGCTGATTTAGGTTATGTAGAAATTGTCAAAGCTTTGTTAAAAGCAGGGGCAGATGTAAATATTAAAAGTAGAAATGGTGGTAATGCTTTAATGGCTGCTGCTGCTGAAGGAAATGTGGAAATTGCGTCTCTTTTATTGGATGCTAATACTGATGTGAAAGCCCAAGATTTAGAAGGTGAAACAGCTCTCAGTTTTGCTGTGTTAGAAAACCAGATGGAAATGGTAGAACTTTTGCTAAATTATGGAGCTGAAATTGTTACTAAAAATCAAGCTGGAGATACACCTTTATTAGCAGCAATTTTTCATGGTTATACAGAGATTGTATCAATCTTATTAGATAAAATAGAAAAGCAAAAGTTGACATCTGTATTGAATAGTAAACATCTTGGAGAAACAGCTTTAACTTTAGCAATTTGGCATAAACATACAGAGATTGTTAATATGTTGCTAGATGTAGGCGCAGATGTAAATATTCCCGCCCAAGGTGGTTCTACTCCGATGATGAAAGCAGCATATCAAGGAGATGTAGAAATATTAAAATTACTCTTAGAAAGAGGGGCAGATATTAATCTTAGAGATGATAATGAAGCAACAGCTTTAATGTGGGCTGCATATCAAGGTCATGCAGCAGCAGTCCAACTTTTAATTGATGCTGGTGCTAATTTAACTTACAAAAATCAGGGTGGTTGTACAGCTCTAATGTTAGCAGAATTTAATGGTTATCAAGATATTGTTAGATTACTAAATAACGCTGGGGCATAATATTTAAACAATTAACAATTAACAATTAATAATTAATAATTATTGCTCTGCTGATTAAATCTCAAAGGATTTACAGATAAAGGTAAGTGCCTTTTTTACCTACATTCCGCACGACAAAATGTAGCATGAAAAACAGGAGACAGGAGACAGGAGACAGGAGATAGGAGACAATTATATTGGTCAATAGGAGTAACTAATTGAGTATTTATGCTTAATATTTTCCTGATAATCTGACTCCAGAGAAAGGTCATAGTGTAGGAGCCAGACAGTATAAATACCTACCAAGCTACTAATTTTTATACTACTTTTAATGTTACAAATTGACGTGCGGAAGGTGAGATGTAACGTCCCTACAGAGTTATCCTTTTGTAACTGGTGGTAAATTTTATCTGATCATATTTAATATCAAATCCGCCTAATTGCACATAGAACCAATAACCTCATAATCAGGGTTTTAAGCTATTGATTGTGAGGGTATTTAACCGGATTTG
>JBFRWR010000127.1:0-4887 GCA_051439685.1 Trichodesmium sp. | reverse complement strand
CGTGCGCTTCAGTAATTGTAACTTCTTTTTCTCCTTTCGCTAGAGAAGAGAAAATTCCACAACTCACCTCCATTTGGCGTGCGCTTCAGAAAATGAAACTACTATTTCTCCATACGCAATAGAAGAGAAATTCCACAACTCACCTCCATCTGGCGTGCGCTTCAGAAAATGAAACTACTATTTCTCCATACGCAATAGAAGAGAAAATTCCCACAAACCACCTCCATCTGGCATGCGCTTCAGAAAATGAAACTACTATTTCTCTATCAGCAAGAGAAGAGAAAATTCCCACAAACCACCTCCATCTGGCGTGAGCTTCAGAAAATGAAACTACTATTTCTCCATACGCAAGAGAAGAGAAAATTCCCACAACTCACCTCCATCTGGCATGAGCTTCAGAAAATGAAACTACTATTTCTCCATACGCAATAGAAGAGAAAATTCCCACAACTCACCTCCATCTGGCATGAGCTTCAGAAAATGAAACTACTATTTCTCCAGGAGTTGCATATTTGCGGGATGAATTATAGTTTTAGAGAAACAGGAAGTAAAAGATGGTATTTACCTTTTCCGCAAAGATTCATCCCTTGATTCAGCAACGCCTTTCTCCATACGCAATAGAAGAGAAAATTCCCACAACTCACCTCCATCTGACATACGCTTGAGAAAATGAAACTACTATTAGAAGTAGAGAAATGATATAAGGAAAAAGTTTGCATACCAAGAGTGGGTTTTTAAACCAAACCCCTACGTTATGCTCAATTGAGATTTAAAGCATTCATCGCTGCCTTAATTAAATGAAAAAAACGAGGTTGAGAAACATTTACCTTTTGAGCATTATCCCGACTTTTTCCTAATAAACCAATTTTTTCTCCCTTTTGAATTGCTAAGACTTCGCCACGGGAATTTCTAATTCTTAATTCCTGTATATCTCCTATTTGATAAATACTGCAAGTATAGGTGCGACTGTTGTAATAGAAATCTACTTTTTTCGGTGAAGTAGATAAATTTTGGTGATGAGAATTTTCTATAGGTAAACGAACACCGACTAATTCTAATTGAAGAGAAGTTTCACCATTAAAATTATTTTTCCGTAATTTATAAGCAACATCAACTAATGACGGAAGAGGAAAATAATCACCCCAACGCCAAGAGATCGCCTCAATTATTTCTCCTTTGATTAAAGTTGATTTAATGTGTCCTTGACCAACAATTTTTTGTTGAGAAACTCGAACATTCCGAGTCCAGAAAACAGGAGATTTATTTTCAATTCCGCAGGGATGAAGTAAATCTATTTGATGATAAAGGTCAAAATTTAAGTCCTTAAATTCTGCTTCAGCGTCGATAGTAATTAAAGGTTTAAGGTGATGAATTTCTAAACATTGATGAGCAAATTGACTCAGACGGGAGCGAAATTTATCTAAATTTTCTTCAGGTAGAGAAAAACCCCCTGCTGCTTTATGACCACCATATTTTCCTAATAGATCATCACAAAATTGTAATGCTTCAAAAACATGAAACTCAGGAATACCACGAGCAGAACCGCGAATAGTCTTTTCCTCCTCCTCATAACTACCAATAAAAACAGGCACACCATAACGTTCCACCAAACGGGAAGCAACAATACCAATAACCCCATGATGCCATCCCGACTGCACAACTACCAAAACCCTTTCCTCCTGTAAATTTATCTGACTAGACTCACACCAAGCGATCGCCTCTTCTTCAATTTCTGCACATAATTCTTGTCGTCGTTGATTAATTTGTTCGCATTGCATCGCCCTTTCTAAAGCTATTCCCATATCATCCGTAGTCAAAAGTTCAATCACAATTTGCGGGTCAGCGATCCGACCTACTGCATTAATACGCGGTCCGAGACGAAACCCAATATCATCAGGTTTCAAAGATTTTTGATTATTGGTTTGTCTACTTTTACCTTGTTCTTCTGCTTTGACACCGGATACTTGAATTAATGCTTGCACTCCCGCTAACTGAGAGTGAGGCAAAAGTTGCAACCCCCGTTTTACCCACCGACGGTTAACACCAGTTAAAGGCGCTAAGTCAGCAATGGTGCCGAGAGTAAATAATTCTAACAAAGGTTCAGTTAAACCTTGAGTTTTGCCAAAACGTTTTGCCAGACATACTGCCAAAATATAAGCAACTCCTACACCTGCGACACCCCGATAGGTCGAATTTTCTGAGATTAATTTCGGGTTGAGGATAGCATTAGCAGGTGGTAACTGGGGTGGAATATCATGGTGATCGGTGATAATAATATTTAAACCGAGTTCTCTTGCTCTAACAATAGGTTGATAAGCTGAAATACCATTATCTACAGTCAGAATGAGACTGACTCCTTCAGCGTGAAACTCTTCAACAATACGTTCATTGATACCATAACCTTCCTGGATTCGACTAGGGATAGCATAGTCAACTTTAGCTCCCAGGTGTTTGAGAGTCCGCAAAAGTAGAGCAGTGCTAGTCATTCCATCTGCATCATAGTCGCCACAAATAGCAATTTTTTCTTTTTGGGAAATAGTAGTTTGTAATAAATTTAGACTAATATCTAAGTCAGGAAATTCTTGTATTGGAGAAGGTAATGAAATTAATTCAGGGTCTAAAAATACCTGTGCTTCATTGATAGTAGAAAAGTCACGGTTAATTAGGGTTTGAGCAATTAAAGGTGATATTTTTAAACTTTTAGCTAATTGTTGGCTAGTTTCTGGTTGCTCTGGATATATTAGCCATCTTTGGTTAGGTAATTTTTGTTGTTTAGTTTGAGAATAAGATTTATTTTGCACAATATTTATGACAGTTTATAATTAATTCTTTGGTTAAGTATTCAGCCGTCAGCTAATAGCTATAAGTTATTAGATAATTATCAGACGCTTAGGAGGAATTAGTCTCCAAGGAGAATTAAAATTTATATTTGCCCAGTATTCCCCACGAAAAGCTGAATCCTTACATTATTTATTTTAGAATCACATTTTCAGAAGATAATTTAGCGTTGGTGATTTTAGCTATAATTTTTCCAATCATAGAAACCGGGTTTGTATTAGATGCCTTACAATATTAGCATTTTTCTCCAACAAACCCTGTTTATTATAAGATTTCATAGTTCGATTCACCAATGCTGATAATTTTTAATATAGAGGAAAAAATCTTGAAAAGTTTAAGAATATGGAAATTTTTAGGAATTATACTGCTCCGCAATACTTACGCCATAGTTTTAATTAGCATAATTACACCCGCTCATGTTTTAGCTGACAATATCCCCAAAAATTATGCTGCTGTAAGTGAGGATAATATTATTAATAACGATTCAGAAAATCAAGAAAGTTCTGTTTATTTTAATCAAGGAGTAGATAAATACAATCAAGGAGATTTTTCAGGAGCTTTGAGTGATTTTACCAAAGCTATTGAGTTAAGACCAGATTTTATTGAAGCTTATTATAATCGGGGAATTTTACGAATTGAATTAGGAGATTATCCAGGAGGAATTGCCGATTTTACCAATGTAATTAATCTCGACCCTAATCGAATAGAAGCTTATTATAATCGGGGAAATATTAGAACTATTATTGGAGATTATCGAGCAGCAATTGCCGATTTTACCAAAGCTATTGAATTAGCACCAAACCTATTTTATGTATACAGTAACCGTGGTGTTGTTCGTTCTAAATTAGGAGATTATCGAGCAGCAATTGCCGATTTTACCAAAGCTATTGAACTAGAACCAAATGCTGTTGATGCTTATAATAACCGAGGAATTATTCGTCTAAAATCAGGAGATTATCGAGGAGCAATTGCTGATTATTCTCAAGTTATTAAACTGAAATCTAACGATCCTAAAACTTATTTTAATCGAGGTATTGCTAGAGCTAAATTAGGGGATAAAACAGGAGCAATTACTGATTATAATCAGGCAATTAAACTGAAGCCAGATTATGTCGAAGCTTATCTAAATCGCGGTAATCTTTGGCAAACTTTAGGAGATTATCAACAGGCTATAGTCGATTATTCTCAAGCAATTAGATTAAATAATAATTTAGCAAATGCCTATAATAATCGAGGTAATACCCGTCGTTTATTAGGAGATAATCAAGGAGCAATTATTGACTATAATCAAGCATTAAAAATTAACCCTAATTTACCAGATACTTACAATAATTTAGGTAATGCTTATACTAATCTAGGGGATTATCAACAGGCTATATCTAATTATAATCAAGCTTTAGAACTTAATCCAGATTTATTTTTAACTTATAATAATCGAGGAGTTACTTATCTAGAATTAGAAAATTTAGAAGCAGCTTTAGCAGACTTTACCAAAGCTATTGAATTAGAACCAAATTTTGCTAATGCTTATGAAAATCGTGGGCTTATATATCAACAATTAGGAAATTTAATTAAAGCTCTCGAAGATTTACAAAAAGCTGCTGAATTATTTGAGCAAGAAGATAAAAATTCAGAGTTAAAAAGGATTAAAGAAGTCATTGATAAAATTGAACGGAATGTTGAGATTGAATCAATTTAATTTATAGCACTAGGGAATAGGGAATTTTGTAGTCCAGTAGTACCGTGACACACCTTAAATGGTGCGTTAGATGGGAAGTGTGGGGACTGTGGGAGGTGTGGGGAGTGTGGGGAGTGTGGGAAGTGTGGGGAGCGTGGGGAGTGTGGGAAGTGTCGGAAGTGTGGGGAGCGTGGGAAGCGTGGGAAGTGTGGGGAGCGTGGGAAGTGTCGGAAGTGTGGGGAGCGTGGGAAGCGTGGGAAGTGTGGGAAGTGTGGGAAGAAAAAGACAGCTAGAAACAAAACTCTATTGGACAGTTTTAGCTGTGTCAGTCTAGTAGGTTGAGTTTCGTTTCCTCAACCCAAAAAAAATCT
>JBFRWR010000126.1:0-6336 GCA_051439685.1 Trichodesmium sp. | reverse complement strand
CCAAATAAAACCAAAGGTGGATGATTAACATATTCAGATTCTTCCGCAGTAACTTCCTCCTTTTTCTTACCAAAACTTAAGAGTTTTTGGATGCCAGTTCTCTCTTCTTTTTCTGCTTCTAAAACTTGTTTCGGACAACGAGCTGCCATTGCTGCTAATACCGTATCTTCCCCTTGAGTAAAAGCATAATCCAAACCATTAGCACGAGCAACAACAATTGGAATGCCAATATCTGACTCTAATTTAGGAGCCAAACCTTCCAAATCCATTTTGATAATTTCCGTTGTACAAGTGCCAATCCAAACTATCACACTAGGATTTCTATCACGCTTAATTTGTAAACATAAACGCTTCAATTCATCATAGTCATTTAACTTAGCTGAAATATCACCTTCTTCCAACTCAGCCATAGCATAACGAGGTTCAGCAAAAATCATTACTCCCATAGCATTTTGTAGGAAATAACCACAGGTTTTAGTACCTATTACTAAGAAGAAACTATCCTCTATTTTTTGATAAAGCCAAGACACACAACTAATCGGACAAAAAGTATGATAATTGCCAGTTTCACATTCAAAAGTTAAAGCTTCAGGTTGCAAAGTATTAGTCATAAAAAACTCCTATTTTCTGAAAATTCATTCAGGGAAAATCAATGGTTAGTAATTGCTAGTCAAGAGTAAACTTTTATAGCAATAAAATACAATCAATAAAGTGAGTCAAGCTGATAAAGATAGAGCTACGCATTAAGGAATAGGGAATAGGGAATAGGGAATAGGGAACAGCAAATTGTTAAAGGTTGTGATGATTTAGAAATGTCTTTGCTTCGACTGTTATCAGCCAAATTAAATTTTTGATGATTTTTGTTTTTTTTTGACTAAAATAATCCCTGCTGGATGCTAATACCATTTCAACCAGCAAAGGTACTAAATAATTAATAATTAACAATTAATAATTATTGCTCTACTGATTAATTATGAAACCTTTGACAAGCAAAGATTTTAGCATTTTCATGCACTAATAAAGTACCAGCTTTTAGGTAGCTTAGGTTCAAAAAAAAACGTATTTTGGGCAAAAGAGGGGAAGAAAATCAAGGGAAGATTTTGATGACTACCTCTTCTATAATTCTCATTCCTCCTGGATTCACCGATTCTGGATTCTACCCCCTACCAAAAAAACTTTCCATACGCAAGCCCTAATTAAGGTAATTTATTTCTATAGTAAGCATTTAGCTATTAGCATTTAGCTTTTTTCAGAATGCTACTCAAACAGCTTTTCAACGTGATAACTTACTAAGATTAGCTACTAACTTTTTTCCTTGTTTACTTGAGAATGCTACACAAATATAAATTTGAATTCCTCTTCTAAGATAATAAGTTAATAACTCATATAGGAAGTTAGCTAACTGCTGAATGCTTACGTTCTATATTTGCTAAAATTCAGAAAATAGCAAACAAAACAAATCAGTTGAATATCGCTAATAATTAACCTAATAAATTTTCAAGATCATCATCGTTAGAAGACTTTTTATCTCCTGCCAAAGAATCTAGATCGGCTTCATCCAAATCTAAATCTTCTCCGTCCAGGTCAAGGTCTAAGTCACCTAAATCATTAAATTGATTATCATCTCCCAATTCACCGAGGTCTATATCATCAAGGTCATTAGAAGAATTTTCATCTAGTAAACCTAAATCATTGTCACCCAGGTCATCTAGTCCTGACTCATCTAACTTAGCTGATGTATCTTCAAAAGGATCGGGAATATCCTCTCCAATAAAATCAGAGCTATTATCCCCCAGATCAAGGTCATCAGAATTATCTTCATCCATATCACTGAGGTCAAGATCACCCAATTCATCTATAGCTTCCGCTGCGGACTCCATATCCAAGTCCAAATCATCATCAACTTCCGAGTCAGAATCTAATCCCATATCCAACTCATCTGCTGGAGACTCCATATCCAAGTCCAAATCATCATCAGTTTCCGAGTCAGCATCTAATCCCATATCCAACTCATCTGCTGGAGACTCCATACCCAAGTCCAAATCATCATCAGCTTCCTGAGTTAACCCTGCAGCCAATGCAACTCCTCCTGTTACAGCAGCAGCTCCAGCTAATGCAGCAGCAGCAGTCGTACCCAAATTATCAGAATCCTCAATTGTATCTGGCATAACTGGCTGATCTGCCCCTGGTAACTCCAGAGCATCATTACCCGTATTATCCAAAGATGATGAGGAGCTAGATGTTAATTTTTCTGAAGAAACACTAGGTTTTTCACCTATAGCAATGTCAGGGTCAAAATTTAACCCTAAAACCTCAACTAAACTATCCGCATCAGCCTTCAGTTTAGAGAAAGGTAACATTAATGCTTCTAATTCTGGTTCCAGGGCATTGAGAATTCCCAGGATAAGGTATGACACAGGTCTCCTTCCTCCATCAGGAGTCTGGACAGTATTTTCATCTGTCATGTGCAATACCAACCACGAACGATTTTTTTGGTAGTAATGCAGCCATTTTTGTTTTAGGGACGTTGATAATTGTTCAAAGAAAACCATGATTTATATATTCCTTATCCTGAGAAGAGCTAAATATATTAAACCATCATCAGGTCAAGCTCTTCATCCTCTGACACAACTTGAGGCTGACTAGGATTTAAGTAAAAATCAGACAGTAGGGAGAATAAATCCCGATCTGGAGATTCGTTAGGTACTACTCCTTCTGGCAGAGCCAAAATTTGGTCAGCGATATTTAAGTAATAATTACAAACATATTCTAGAGAAGGATCAGTTTCGGCCATTTCAAACAATGTTTTGCCTTTGACACGAGAAACTCGAATATCTTCAATGAGTGGCAGAACTTCTAGCACTGGCATTGGTACAGCTTCTACATACTTATTAATCAAATCTCGTTTGGATGTCCGGTTACCGATTAAGCCAGCTAGACGTAGGGGATGAGTCCGAGCTTTTTCACGGACAGAGGCGGCAATGCGGTTAGCTGCAAATAAGGCATCAAAGCCATTATCTGTAACAATCATGCAGTAGTCGGAATAGTTGAGTGGAGCTGCAAAACCACCACAAACTACGTCACCCAATACATCAAATAGAATTACATCGTATTCGTCAAAGGCGTTTAATTCTTTGAGTAGCTTTACGGTTTCACCAACAACGTAGCCACCACAACCTGCTCCAGCAGGAGGTCCACCTGCTTCTACACAGTCTACACCACCATAGCCTTTATAGATGACATCTTCTGGCCAAATGTCTTCATAATGGTAGTCCTTTTCTTGCAGGGTGTCAATGATTGTAGGGATGAGAAATCCGGTAAGGGTAAATGTACTGTCATGTTTTGGATCGCAACCAATTTGTAGAACTTTTTTACCTCTTTTGGCTAGGGCAACTGAGATATTGCAGCTTGTAGTAGATTTACCGATTCCACCTTTTCCGTATACTGACAGTTTCACTTTTTTTCTCCTAAATAATTCTCTGAGAGTATTAATAATTTTTAATACTAAGACTAGGTTTAGTCCATTCTTAAATTTTGTCTTTTTATCTTTTGTTCTTGAGAAAAGGACTAATTTGAGGAAGCTTATTTTTTGCTCCTGAATCGAATTATTGTCTAACTTGATTAGAAAAAAAAGGGGGGCAAATTTTATAAAATGCTCTAAAAACAATTATTTCAGCTTAATTATTTATTTCATCTATTTTTTTTTGCCTCATTCAAAAATAAACTTAATTTTATAAATAATATAAAATTTATACAATTATTAAATAATAAATAGTTACAAGATTAAAATACATCGATATTAGAAAATATTAATAAAAAATTTTGCTGCTGAAGTCTAAGTGAATAAATGCTTTGAGACTATGATCAATATCAAGTTAAATTTGAGTATTGAGTAATGAGCTTTCAGTAAATTAAATTATTGAAGTGAATCATCAAATCAGGTTAATTTTTATAACAAATAATTTGATCAGAATTAATCAGTTTATTTCTCAGGGAATTAGGAATTGAGAAAAAATACTTAGGTTTTGCTGGAAAAGTATTTTGGTTGAAGGTAGGGAGTAGGGAGTAGGGAGTAGGGAGTAGTGAAGAGTCAAGATAGACAGGGAGTTATAGAGGAGGTAAAAAGAAAAATTATCCCTTGATGCAACCGGACCAATTCTTACTCAAATACTCACTTTCTGAGGGTAAGAACCCCAAAATCTCCTACTTTTTCCGGACTTGAAAATTCTCAAACCTTTATCTATCAATGCGCGTGATATTTATTCAGCCAGCCCTACTTAAATACAGAAAATTCGGTACTGCTCCGATGTTATGAGGTACACATCTAGCGGGCAAGATGCCCGCACTACAACCTTTTCAATTCAAGCTTTGTACATCATCAGCCCGAAATATGCTCTTCTTATTGAAGAACTCCTGATTCAATTAAAAAGGTCGGAAAATTACACTAAAATAAAATCCAGAATCTTGAGCATTATTGCCACGATCGTCCAGGTCAACCAAAGGAATACCATAGTCCAAACGTAGATCAACCTGGGGCACAATTTGCCAGAGCAAACCTACTCCTGTCCCTGCTAAAAATCTTTGGTCTGGTAAAAAATCATTACTAGGATTACTACCATCATTCCAAACAGCTCCAATATCTATAAAAGGAGTAATCTGTATCAAGGGCAAACCATACTCATCTCGATAAACCGTAATCCTATCCTCAATAGAAAATCGAAAACCATTATCTCCAGAACGTACATTCTGACGATAACCCCGTAAAGACAAACCACCGCCAATAATAAATTGTTGATATGGCAATACACCAGTCGAAGATAATTGTAAATCTCCCTGGACAATTAATAAATGATTAGAATTTAATCTTTGTACCCTTTGGACTTGACCTAGCCAACTGAAAAAATGTCCATCAGGTTCAGGGTCTTTCCTGACAGTAGCATCAAATAAACCTGTACCAATATTAAATTGCGATCGCAAAGCCCAGGCGCCTAAAGAATCTCGACGAATATAATCTTGTCCCAACCTAATCACAGTAGTGCTATTAATACCATCATCATCGCTATCTGGATCGGCAAAATTAAAAAGTTCATCATTCAGGAAATTCTTTGTCCGCTGATAACTCAAACCGAGAGACAAAGCAAACTCTTGTCTAGGATTTCTAAATATAGGTTGACGGTAACTAAACTCATATACATCAGTTGAGCCACTAATATCCAAATCCTCAAACTCTTGACCAATTCTATTACTGTTAGGTGCAACTCTCGCCTGTAAAGTACCATTCATGGCATTAATAGGTAAATTATAGATAAAGTCAAAAACATCAGACTCATCATCAAACAATCTAGTAGTGTTATAGGATGCCACAAAAAAATCACCCCGCCCAGTTAAGTTGCGATGTAGTGCCGTCCAACCAGTTCGCTCAGAACCTACAGTCGGAGGAGAATAGTTATCAGTATTCATACTCAACTCAATAGGATTTGTTTCTGTGACACGAACAATTAGAATACTCTCCCCTGGTGTTTCACTAGCTCGCAAACTAGCTTCAATATTTTCAAATAAAGGATTAGCCCTCAGCAACCGTAGTTGATTTTCTAGCCTCGCAGTGTCCAAAGGTTTTCCTGCTCCAAGTCTAATCCGATTCTCAAGATAGGCATCCCGTAGTCTTTTTGTGCCCTCAATTTGGATTTCTCCTAAAATTCCCTCTATAACTTCAACCCTAACTATGCCTTCTGTAATAGTTTGGGGTGGTAAAATGGCCCTGGAGGTAATATATCCACGTTCCAAATAAATTTCGGTAATTGTATCTGCTACTTGTCGCAGTTCTGATAAAGGAACTAAACGTCCTTCTAGTGGTCCAATCAAAGGTTCTATTTCTTCTGGGGTTAAAATTGTACTGCCTGAAACTAAGATTCTTTGGACAGGAATTTTTTGAGTTGGTTCGTCTGGCAGGGGTTGGGGTGGTGGTGGTTTTTGCAGTTTCTCATCTTTGGGACTTTCTGGTTCGCTTGGTTGAGGAAGGGGTTGGAGAAAGCGATCGCGATTTGGCTCTGGTCGAGGGTTTTCTGGTAGTCTTTGCTGATTTTGGGCATAAGTTGGCTGGTTTTGGCTTAAAGGTTGAGTAAATTTAGGAGCTTTGACTATTTTTTGAGTATTAATTAAAGTTTGATTTTGTATTTGTGTAATATTTTTTTGGTGAGAATCAGTTTTTAATTGAGAGATTAATTTTATTCCTTCTTTGTTCTTTAATTGAGATATTAAAGTTTTTTGATTAACTTTTTGACTTTGCTCTTTCTCAATCAGTTTGGGAGTAAATTCAGAGTTTAATCGAGAGATTAA
>JBFRWR010000125.1:0-3571 GCA_051439685.1 Trichodesmium sp. | reverse complement strand
GCAAAAGTCAAGTCGGGAAAAATTTGGAAGTAGGAACTTCAGAAGAGTCAGAAAAAATCTCTTCTGACTTAGAGAAAAATTTGGAAGTAGGAACTTCACAAGAGTCAGAAAAAATCTCTTCTGAACTAGGTAATAAATTTCCTGAAGTAGGCAAAAGTCAAGTCGGGAAAAAGTCGGAAGTAGGAACTTCAGAAGAGTCAGAAAAAATCCCTTCTGAACTAGGTAATAAATTTCCCGAAGTAGGCAAAAGTCAAGTCGGGAAAAATTTGGAAGTAGGAACTTCAGAAGAGTCAGAAAAAATCTCTTCTGACTTAGAGAAAAATTTGGAAGTAGGAACTTCAGAAGAGTCAGAAAAAATCTCTTCTGAACTAGAGGAAAATTCGGGAGTAGGCAAAAGTCAAGTCGGCAAAAATTCGGAAGTAGGAACTTCAGAAGAGTCAGAAAAAATCTCTTCCGAACTAGGTAATAAAATTCCCGAAGTAGGAGTTGTCGTTAACTCAGAACAAGTCAATTCCGACCTAGACAACAAATATAAATCTGACTATTGTTTCACAGGAAGTTTCTGGAAATATCCACGAGATATTATGAGGTTGTTGGAACCAGATAATTTACCTTTTGAATTTGCTTTATATGGCTATAACTGGGAAAAATTTGAGAAATTTAAAAAGTATAATCGCGGACCTCTACCTTATACAGATATGCCGAAAGTTTATGCTTCGACAAAAATAGTAATTGATGATGCAAACTCAGTTACAAAACAATGGGGTTCCACAAATTCCAGAGTCTTTGATGCTCTGATTTCTGGTGCATTAGTTATTACAAATGGCGAATTAGGAAATCAAGAATCTTTCGGCGGACTATTACCTACTTTTAACTCTCGTGAATCTCTAGAAAATTTATTACAGCAGTACCTAACAAATGAGGAATTAAGATTAGCAAAAGTTGCCGAATTACAGAAAATAGTCAAAGAAAAACACACTTATAAACATCGCGCCCATACAGTATTTTCTGCTTTGCGCGAAAAAATGAGTAATAGTTTCCGCATCGGCATAAAAATTGGAGTTCCTGACTGGAAACAAGCACAAGAATGGGGAGACTATCATTTTGCTCTAGCCATGAAACGGCAATTTGAAATGTTAGGTCATTCTGTCAGAATTGATATTTTACCAGAGTGGGAAAATCCTCAAATATTTGGAGATGATGTAGCAATTACGATTCGAGGTTTGAGTCGTTATCAACCAAAGTCTTATCATATTAATTTGATGTGGAATATTAGTCATCCAGATAAAATTTCCCTAGAAGAATATGAGGAATATGATCGAGTATTTGTGGCATCTCATTCTTATGCTGAGGAGTTACAAAAAAAAGTAAAAGTTCCGGTCAAAACTTTACTCCAATGTACCGATCCAAATTTGTTTTATCCTGATGAGGAAGGTTATGAAGAAGTAGGAGAAATATTGTTTGTCGGAAATTCAAGAAAGATTTATCGTCGGATAGTCAAAGATGCTGTGGAGAGTGGTTTAAAAGTAGATATTTATGGTACAAACTGGGGTGATTTATTGCCAGATGGTTATTTAAAAGGAGAATATATTCCCAATGAAATTTTGCGTAAATATTACAGTAAATGTGGCGTTTTATTAAATGACCATTGGGATACCATGCTAGAAAAAGGATTTATTTCCAATCGTTTATTTGATGCTGCTGCTTGTGGAGCAACCATTATTTCTGACAAAATTTCAGGTTTAGAAAAAGTGTTTGGAAATAAAATTTATACTTATAATTCTCAGTCAGATTTGCCGAAAGTAGTAGAAAATTGTTTGGAGCAAAAAAATCAGAATGGAAGAGGAAAATTAGAGTTAGCAAAATATATCCGAGAGAATCATAGTTTTGAGAAAAGAGTAGGGGAAATGCTGGAAGCGATCGCCATTTTACATCAGAAAAAAATGCAAAATCCTAATTAGAGATTTTTAGAAAAAATGCAATTAGGGAGCGTAGTGAAGTAGCACATCTAAAACTGTGGATATTTTTGTCAAGTTTGCAGAAAAATCAAGGAATAATTATTACTCTTATCTCCTCTGTAATTCAATACAGTTTCCTACGGAATGCTGCACAAACAGATAAGATGAAAAATTTTCTACTCGGCAACGTTAGGATTAACTTTTTCCAAAATTACTACTTTACTAATCCCTCAAAAAAAACTAATTTTGTACCTTAATTAGAGAAAGAAATTTCCGTATATAGCACTACGCATTCAGGTGTTTGACATTTCTAAATCCTAGAACCCTTGAAAAGTCTGCTACTCCCTATTCCCTACTCCCTACTCCCTAGCGCTATAACTGATAACTGAAATGACAACTATAACCATTAACTTTAACAATATCCTCAAACTTAACGACGACCAATTCTATCAATTATGTCGAGATAATCCCGATATAAAATTTGAGCGTAATATCAAAGGAGAAATAACAATAATGCCACCCACCGGAGGAGAAACAGGAGAATATAATGCTTCTCTTATTGCTGATTTTGTAATATGGAACCGTCGAACAAAACTCGGAAAAGTGTTCGACTCATCCACCTGTTTCAAACTTCCTAAGAATTCCAATCTTTCTCCTGATGTATCATGGATTAAATTAGAAAGATGGAACCAACTAACTCCTCAACAAAGAGAAAAATTTTCTCCTATCGCCCCAGATTTTGTATTAGAATTAATTTCACCATCTGACAGGTTAAAAGATGTTAAAAATAAGATGCAAGAATATATAGATGGAGGAGTAAAATTAGGTTGGTTAATTGATAGAAAAAATCGTCGTGTAGAAATTTATCGCCAAGGAAAAAAAGTATAAATATTAGAATTTCCCACAAATTTGTCAGGGGAAGATGTGTTACCTGGTTTTATCTTGAATAGTAAGCATTCAGCAGTCAGCTATTAGCTATCAGCTATTGACTATCGGAGGAGGTAAAAGCAATTTAGAAATGCAATTGATAAATTTGGATAGAATTAAAACTTACTGTAAAACTATGCAACTTTTAAGCTTATAAGAAATTATTCATTATTTGCTGATAGCTCACTGCTAAGAGCTGTTTGCGCAGCAGTCCGCAGGAAATGCTTACCTTGAATATTTAGTCTTTGTCTAGAGTAGGCAAGACGGAAATAATTATACAAAATCATATAATGAGATTCCTATCCACCGTAACCCACCTCAATAAACCCGGTTTATGGTTTAATAGTTGTGAGAAAAATATTAATGCTGAAGAAATCCAGTTTCTCGCTAAATTTAAAAATAAATTAAACAGAAATTAAAAATGGGAATATTTTTGGTCAGGTCATCTTTAATACCTTTTGACAAAAATCAGCAGGAAAAATTAATTAAATCGGGCAAACAGACAATTCATATCCAGTCTCAGTCCGATAATTCCTACTTTTTAGCTAATCAAAAAATAGCCTTATTTCATTTTGCTACAGATAATTATTTCTACTCAACAAAAGACCAAATATATGTGAATCAATCAGAGGGTAAAATTATCTCAGTCACCATAATTCAAGGTTATTGTTGGTCATCCACAGCAA
>JBFRWR010000124.1:0-11019 GCA_051439685.1 Trichodesmium sp. | reverse complement strand
AAATATTGTCCGTCTTGGCACAAATAAACCAAATCCTTGTAATATTCTGCCGTGAGAAGATCACCGCGACTCTGCCTCAAAGCTTCACAATGAGTAGGCCACCACTCTTTATTTTCTTTCTCTATTTGTTCTAATGTGTAGTCAGGACCAAGTTCTGGTAATGTTTCCTCTTTCATAGAAATAAATTTTTCTGCTAGAGTAATCATCTCTGTGGCAACATCAGCAGCTACCGGAACGGCTCGAGAATAGTCTACTGCTAGGTCTTTGTAATAATTTGTGCGTTGGCGCATAATATCCCCGTTAGTTGTTTTTTTACTTCGTTGAAATTAAAAATTAATCAGTCAAATTATTAGTCAACATTAGATCGACTACATCATTTTGTAGTTGATTGGCAGCTCCAATATCCATAATTAGTTGTGCCACTGTAGAACTACGCTGACCTGCTAAGGTCATTTTACCATCATTGACAAATGTGTAAGCAGTCCTTTCTGGAAATGGTCTTATTTCTTTGACATACTTAGTGTGTTCACTCACTAACTCCTGGTATTCTTGAGATGCAAAAAGTAGTTCTAGCTCTAAGTGGTTCCATAATGCTATTTCCATAGCAGCTTGATAGTTTAGTTCTGGTGCTTCAGAGTGGGATACACCACCTGCATCTGGTCTAGTGTTATCAACTTCCTCAAATAGATGTAATCGCAGTTTGACCACATAATCCATTTTTGCTAGAGCTGGTGCAAAGGTATTTTTATAATAATCCCGAAACTCTTCAACACTTACTCCATCTGCTTTTCTAATCATGCAGTGGAATTTTTCTAGTCCTTGAGAACCGTTAGGAGAACCATTTTCAATTCTATCAATATAAGTAATCGAGTTACCAGGGGTGGTATTATAACCTATTGCTTTGCTGAAGATATTATGCTCATCATCCATCAAAATAGCTGCTGCTTTGAACCATGTTTCGCGGTCTTCTACTGTTTTAAAGGTTAATTCAGCGATTCCATCGAAGTTTTCTTCAGGAGTCGAAGCATCTACTAAGTCTCCAATACTAGGCCATACCCCCCCATCATTATGAGCTACATGAAATTGCCAATATTGGTATTGACCTGGTAGACGGGCACAAACTGGTCCGTGAACATCTTTCCAATAGTCATCAAATAGTTCGAGGGTTATTCCTTTTCTTTTCCACAGGAGAACATAGAAAGCTACTTGTCCTTCCTGGTCACGACTAGAATAGTCGGCAACTTCTCCTTTCTTAATCAGAGTTGATAGCATAGTTTGCTGCCTTTGCTTTTCAGATATTACGAGTTGATCTATGGTTCTGCTGAATTTACCCAAAGAAGATTTTTGAAGCTTGAGAGTCTAGCTTGAGCGCTTCAACTAGAACCATGCTACCACATTCTGTACTTGATGCTCTGCCAAGATTTTCAATCTCTGGCAAATTATCTAGACAAAACAAATTGATAATTCCCCAGGTAGTGGAAGCTTGAGAAAATACTTATGATTATTTTGGTGGGAATAATTCGTTTAATTCCTCTTTTAATTCTCCGAGAGCGCCGAAGCAACCTGCTGCTTTATTAAATCCTGCATAAACACAGGTGAATACCAGCAGTTCCTCTATTTCTTCCAAAGTTGCTCCTTGAGACATTGCCATCTTAACATGAGCTGCAAATGGGTTTCCTGGACCTACATGATCTTGATTAACCACATCTATTGCTATTGTGATCAAAGCTTTGGTTTTTTGGTCTATTATCGGTAGACCCCATGCTTCACCAGCTACTCTGGTACAAAAGTCCCCAAATTTGGGGTTGATACTACTTAAGCCTTCTTGTAGTGCTTTGTCGTCCAATACTGCGTTTTTGTATGCCATAGTTATCTGGTTGATTTTGCTAACTTGTTGTCGTTTTTGGCTGTTTATTTGCAGACTTTGTGAGTTTCAGCATGATCTAAGAATACCGGATTGGTATTGTTAGTTGCTTTCTCCAACAGTTTAACATCTAAATAAAATAGTTAGTAATTGCTCGGCTTGTGATCTAGTAGATGACGGCCACTTTATTTGATTTAAAATATCAAATAAAATGATTGTCCACACCCATGAAAAACCTATTTTGCCTAGGTTGTTTAGCTATAAATCCAATTTATAAATTTGTGCCAGACAATTTTTGTTTTTCTATCAACTACATTAACATTTTTACTGACATTTTTTTTATTAACAAATTTGATTTACTTTTTTACGGACAAAATGTTTTTGTTATGAACAAAATAAACAATGATCTAAATCAATTTAGTAATTTTTACTTACTCAAAAGTTAATCCTATTAATTAGCTTTAATTAAGATTTGATGCTTAAATCCTTGATAAAATTTAACATACCCTAGTCGTATTAAACCAGATTATATAATTTTATTTAATTATTGTTTGATTTCCTTAAAAAAAGAGTACAAATATTTACAAAAAAAAGTTTAATTTTTTGCTAAGATTTTGTGCAAAATAATTAGTAGTTTTATAGCTTAAAATTGACTGTATAGTGTCTTATTTAGACATAATCTTATCAGGTGACATCTCATTATTTGTTTTAATTTTTATTTGGAGAAATAATCGATCATGGCTGACGTGGCATTAAGAGACGCATATATTATTGGTCAAGAAAACTTTGAAGCATGGATTGGCGGTGTTGACGAAGAAGGTAATCAGTTCGATCCAGAAGGTTATCTCAAAGTATTGCCTCGCCCAGACGTCAAAGTTCCCTTCATAGATCCCTACAAAGAATGGCAAGAGGAAGGTCTAACAGTAGATGAGGAAGGAAAATACTATTCCAGTTGGGGAGAAGGGGTCGATGGTAGTCTAGATGTAACCCTGGAAATGGTAGAGGTAGATCAGATAGAAGTTGATGGCTTTGGAACCATCAAAAAAGGAGATGGGATCATTCCTTGGCTAAATAATAAGGAAACTCCATACGAACTGTTTCGGGGTTATAACGGCATGATTCCCGGTCCAATGTTGATTGTGGAGCGAGGACAGGACTTAAATATCGAACTCATCAATAATCTATCCGAAGGAGACCCCGGAGGACGACAGTCTAATCTACATACTCATGGACTCCATGTATCACCTCTAGGACATCAAGATAACGTTCTTTTTCTCCTACCGGAAGGAGAAACCTGGGAGTTCGAGACTACAATTCCTGAAGATCACACAACAGGACTTGCTTGGTATCATCCCCACTTTCATGGACAAACTAATATTCAAGTTGCAGCAGGATTAGCAGGTTTATTACAAGTAAATCCCCCTGCTGATACTCCAGACATTGAGAAGTGGAATCCACAAAATGAAGAATTTCACTTTATGGCTCTGAGTACATACGGTATCCAGCAAATCAATCGACAAGGTAGTTTAGATGATCCTCTTAACCAAGATCCTGATGTTGCTTTACCAGCAGGTTCACCCTTAGAAGTATTTGGAGAAGAGGATGGTCAACCTGTTTATGAACTTTCGGATTCAGTCTTTATCGGTTACAACGCTCTACCTGGACCTTATGACCCAACACAGCCTCTAGGAAATCCTGCTGAGGGCTTGTTTGAGTACGGGGGTGGTCCAACGGTAGAGCCGGTAGAAAATGTGATTCACACAGTAAACGGTCAATATAATCCAACACTAGAAATTCAGGCTGGTGAATGGCATACCTTTTCCATGATCAACATGAGTGTTAACTCACACCATGTGGTGCAATTGGTTAAAGAAGAGGAAGATGGCACACTTACTCCTGTGGAAATGAATGTAATTGGGACTGACACTGACTCTTTTACTGGTCGTGTTTTGCCAGAAGATATTGATGGAGTGGAAATTGCCCGCCAGATGACGGAGTTGCCAGTAGGTAATCCCGGAGGTCGTACAACTTTTGAATACTTCTTTGATGAGCCTGGTAACTATTATTTTCTATCTAATGGTACAGAGGAAATATTGGGTGATGATGCCCCATTTTTGACTAAAGATGGAGGATTCAAGGATGGTCACTTTACTTGGGGACCTCAAGTCTTAACGACAGTTGAAGTAACTGGGAATGAAATACAAGATATACCTCCTGCTCCAGAGGCTTATGATTTTCTAGAAGAACACGCAGAGAAAGTTATTGAATTTGGTCAATCAGCTGACGATGGTGAATTTGAGCGGGAGCGTACTTATATTTGGGAGGCAAATGTTGGTGGAGCGTTTGCAGAAGGAAATATTCCCAGTGACACGATGGTGAAAACATTTGAGGGAACTTACAAAATTAATGGTAAATTTTTTGGTACTAATCCTGAAGATGGTATGCCAGCACTGACAATGCCAATGGTGGGAACTACAGAGGTATGGAATATTGTTAATATATCTGGCTTCAACGATCCCGACTTACCTGAAGGTGTTCCCGATATTCCTTTATTAGAATGGCATCCATTCCACATTCACCAAAATGCTTTTCTGGTTCAGGAAATTAATGGTATACCAATTGATGAGTTTTCGGATACCTATCTACCTTTTGTTGAGAGCGATACAGTTGCTTTACCTCCTACTTACGAACCAGGCACTGCAACTCCAGAAAATCCTTACGGTGTAGCACAATGGGGTGCTGATGGTGGTATACCATCAGAGGTTAAGATAGTTATGGAATTTCGTGATTTCCCTGGTAGCTATGTGAATCACTGCCATATTTTGTTCCATGAAGATGCAGGAATGATGGCGGTTGTACGGGTGATTTTGAATACAAATGATACTTGGTTAGGATTGAGTAATGAAGAGGGAGACCCTGATGGTACGAGTATTGAGTTAATTCGGGGTAGCAATATCCAAACAGGTATTAACCTGACCCCTTTTGGCACAAGTTATACAGGTGGGGTAGATATCGCTATTGCTGATGTCAACTATTTACAAGGAGTTGATGCTAATAATGTTAATGATAATGTCACTGATGTTGTTGCTGTTGAGACTGAAGGAGATTATACTGTTAGGGTATTTGATGGTAAGACATTATTTGATGGGCAAGATGCAGGTTCTATAGAATTTGATGGAGATGATGGCAGCTTAGGCTTACAAATTACAGAGTTTAACCCCTTCCCAGGAATAGATGTTTCAGGGGAAAAAGCAGCAGTCGCTACTGGTGATATTGATGGGGATGGCTTTGCTGAAATAGTTGTTGGTGTTGGTGGCGCGTCGCCACTGATTGAGATTTATGATGGTGAAAATTTTGATTTAGTTGCCAGGATAGCTCCATGTACATCAATAACAGAGTTCGATGATGACATTAATATAGCAGTGGGAGATGCTAATGGAGATAACTTTGAAGATATTTATGTTACTGGTGCAGGTCGCTTA
The DNA here is from genome assembly GCA_051439685.1 of Trichodesmium sp. Taxonomy (GTDB): domain Bacteria; phylum Cyanobacteriota; class Cyanobacteriia; order Cyanobacteriales; family Microcoleaceae; genus Trichodesmium. The sequence goes on along the minus strand of JBFRWR010000124.1, from coordinate 5,673 downwards.
GAAATATTCAATGGTATTGAGATCGATAAATTAGTACGTTCTGGTGCTGATACTACTAGCGTTCCAGTGGCAGTTGCAGAAGCAACGGCATTGTTGTCTGAAGTTGCCCGACCTTACGGTGAAGATTACACAGGGGAAATTGAAATTACCTCTGGTTATGTACTCCAAAGACCTGAACCAAGGGATGTTGACGATCCTGATTTTGATGAGGTAATAGATGCTCCAGCAGCTGTTCAAACTAATGGTGCTAATATTACTACGTTAGCTGTTGATAAAGACCAACTTTCAGAGGGTGATGAGCAGGTTAAGGTGTGGACTTTTGCAGGAGGACACCATGCCGGACATGGAGGAAGTCATGGTGATGACGAGCATAGCGAGGGCGATCATGACGACATGGAACACATGGAACATGGTGAAATGGAAATGGGTCAAATAGAAGCCTCACAGACGGAAATGGCAGAAATGGAAATGGAGGAAGAGGAAGAAGAAGAGTCTGATGAGGAACTGCGTCTAGATGCTGCATTTACCCCCGAAAGTGACATCACAGAAATTGCTGGTACTTTTGCTGACATTCCTGGTCATCATCGAGGGGAACCAGTTTTATTTGTCGAAAATGAAGAAGGTAGTCGGGAGTTATTTCAACTCAGGAATGGAAATCTTTTAGCAGAAAATAAAATAGGTACTACAGGAGATGATAGTATTGATGGGGGTAACAATGGAGACAACATCTATGGACTAGAAGGAAATGATAGCCTCAATGGTAATTTAGGTGATGATTTGTTAGAAGGTTATCGAGGTATTGATTTACTTAATGGTGGCGCAGGTAGCGATACTTTTCATGGAGGCAAAGATAACGATATTCTTAATGGTGGAACGGAGTCGGATCATCTCAATGGTCAACGTGGGGATGATGAGTTGACAGGTGGTGCTGGGAGTGATCGCTTTATCTTCGGTATTAATGAAGCTTTTTCTCCTAATGTTTTAGGTGTGGATGTAATAACCGACTTTAATGGGGCAGAAGATTTGCTCGAACTTAAAGGTAGCACTTTCACGGCATTTGATAGTACAGAAAGTATACAGCAGAATTTTGCAGTTGTTGCGACTGATAATGATGCTGCTACATCAGAAGGATGGATTGTTTATAGCACTGAAAGTGGTAATTTGTACTATAATGTTGATGGTAGTATTCCTGGTTTTGGTGGTGGCGGTCAATTTGCTACATTGACAGGTGTGCCAAACTTAGGAGCCGATGATTTTATTTGGCGTTCAAATTAATCAAGATTAGGACTTACGCAGGAGGGTAGTCCTGCATAGTAATAGTATAGAACCCAAATGGGTTCTATCTACAGTGCTTTTCATTTCAGTAGACCACAGTAGGGGAGTAGGGGAGTAGGGGAGTAGGGGCGTTAGGCGAACCCATGCCGTAAGGCTATATCGCGATTAGCTAGCGCACAACTACGTTTTACATGTTCCGTAGGAAAACGCACCTACTGGGTTTTGGTTATGACGGTGTGGTTTTTGCATCTGAAAAGCGGTGTAATGAGGGGCTTTTCTCACCCCACTTCCCCATATCCCTATCAGAAAATGGTTTTAAGAGTTCCTGATTAAGGATAGCTTTTTAAGGGGGATTTAGGGGGATCATAAATCTAGATAATTTAACAGAAAAAAGTCTGGTTGCTCAGGAAATACCATTAATATTTTTATGGCAAATCAATAAACCAGACTTTTTATTTCACGCTTTTTTTTGATTAAATAATATTTGTCTACACCATGATCATCTGCCAGTAATTTTTCAACTTTTACTTAATCAAGTCTAGCAGTTATTCTTTGATACTTTGATGTTTTTGATTATCTCTAATGGTTTTTGCAAGGGTAAAAGCGGAACCTATTGAGAAGACTAAACCCATCCCTACAAAACTTTTAATCCAATTATCTACAGGTAGGTAAATAATGCCTGTTGCTGTGCCAACAGTAGCAAGAATAAAGGATACCCAAACTTGAAGTATCCAGGCGGCAGTATCTTTTTGTTGAACATCTTTGTTGGTCATAAAATTAATACCTCAAATCAATATTTTTTCTGATTTAGCACTAGGAAAATGGGTTAATAAATTCTACTATCAATGTTCTAATATTTCCTATTTCCTTATAACCACAATTTATTTTTCCAAATCAAAAATGTAGTGCTATAAATTCTGACTTTAGCTATAGCAATTAGAATTAGATGTGAAAATTGAATTTTTTCTGAAAAGAACAGAATCTAGAAGTCATTATATTCAGAAAATACATTTTTTTCTGTTCCCGAAAATTCTGCAATATCACAACTTAAATAATATTGCTATCTCTTACTTGTCTAAAGGATGATGTTCTGCCAGTAATTTTTCAACTTTCGCTTCATCTAGTCTGGCAGTTATTCTTTCATATTCGTGATTATCTCTAACGGTTTTTGCGAGGGTAAAAGCCGAACCTACTGAGAATGTTAAACCCATCCCCATAAAACTTTTTACCCAATTATCTACAGGTAGGTAAATAATACCAATCGCTGTGCCAGAAGTTGCTAGGATAAAGGATACCCAAACTTGAAGTATCCAGGCAGCAGTATCTTTTTGTTGAACATATTTATTGACCATAAAATCTCACTTAAATACAAGATTGTTGGCTGATTTATTTTGATTCTAATTGTATAATCTTATAGAGATAGTAGTAGAGTGACAATTTATCTAAATGCACAACCGATCGCTCTTGTTTTTGCTATTTTTACACCCTATAAATAAGGTTTGAGATTTGCAAATAATATTTAGGGGTAGACAGTTAAAAAATTGTACTATAGCAGTAAGTTTTCTTTTCACAAATCATTTAAAATTACTACATTGTTTCTGTGTAAGAGAGATTAAGCATAGTCTATAAACCTATCCCAAAGTATTTTCCAACTCCCGAATTTAGAGTCTGTAGGGATGTTGTATGTAATATCCCTACGGACTCTAAATTATCAGGATTCAACAGAAGATGATACGGAATATTCCAAGTATATGCAGTACAGATATTAACAATCAAATTTTGTATTTGTAGTGCAGGCATCTTGCCCGCTATGGATGTACCTCACGACTGATATAATTTGCTGTATTACTGACTGCTGAAATCTCTAAACTATCCTTTCTTTTGCTGATTCTTTTGTTCTAAAACAATTTCTTTCATGGCTTGAAATGAACGAGAATTTGATGCACCTTCGATAGCTTTCACTGCTAAATCTTGAACCTGGATTAAGGTGGAATCTAATTGTTGAGATAGGTTTTTAATCCGCTGTTCTTGATTTTGAATTGTCTGCTGTAAAGATTGAATTCTTAGTTCATAATATTGCTTTTCTCCTTCTACTTCTTTCCCTAGTAAATCAGATTTGACCTTCGCCTGATAATTGCCAATATTTTTTCCATTTTCCTTGCCATTCTTAATATTAGCTTCTAGTTGTTTTTCAAAGTCTTTTACCTTCAATTCTACTTCAGCAAATTCTTTTTCCTGCTCAGAAATAGACTGCTCTCTTTCTGACCAAAGTTTCTCCTGTTGTTTTTGAGACTCTTCTAATTCTTTATACAAATTTTTCTTGTTTTGTTCATACTCGTCAATATCTAAATCCCGTTCTAATTCTAATTCATATTCATAAGTTTCTGAATCCCGTTGACGAAATTTATTTTGCTGCTCATTTCGTTCTTTTATGCTGCGTTGATATTCCTGCTGCTCTTTTTCCCAAGCTTGTTTACTTGACTCTATTTCTTGTTGTAAATTTTCCTGGCGATCGCTAAATTCTGCTTCAAATTCTTTAGAACTTTGTTCATACTGTTCAATCAAATTATCTAAAGTATTTTCCTCAAGAGTTTCTAAATTATGCAAATCGTTTAATTGTTTAATTTCTTCTGCAACTTGCTGTTGAACTTCTTCTAATTTAGTAGCTTCTGAAGTTAGCTTTTCTGATAATTCGCTGATAGCTCCTCCAAAACCAGTTTGTACTCTGAGTAAATTTTCAATTGTGTATTGCATACTTGGTTTATTTTGAGTTTGATTTAAGTTCATAAATTTTTTCACTTCCTTTTCTGGTTGTTTTGAGATTAAATCTACAGAGGTTTTAGTTGTAGTTTTGCCTTCCTGACTTAATTCCTGAATTTCTGATTCTAGGGCAGATTTTTCTTTTTTTAATTCTGCAAAAGCTTCTAAAATTTCAGCTTTAGTATTTTTAGCATTAACTCTTTTAACCATTTGTTTTTTCTCCTGTTAAATTTGTCAGTAATAAGTAAGCAAACAGCCATCAACTATTAGCTATTGATAGAGGAAGTAAAATAAATTGAGAACTTGAGAGAGCATTAAATTTTAGTTCCAAAGTACACTCCTTTAACCTTACAAAGAAGTTATTCATTATTTGCTAATAGCTGACTGCTAAGAGCTGAATACTTACAGTAATAAATTCAAAATTTGAACCATTACAGTTCAGATAATTAGACCATCCTTACAAACAAGATGCTTGTGCTACAAGTACAGAAACCGGATTTTTCGACAAAAGTTAGTAATTTAAAAATAATCAAGTCAAGAAACCCGGTTTCTTAGTCATAGTCATAGTCTTAATCTATGTATAATAAGTCATAGCTGAAAGCTGAAAGCTGACCGCTGAATCCTTACTAATCTACTTAGCTTGAGAACCATTATTAGAACTAGCAAAAGCTCTCATTGCCAAATCTTGTGCTTGCTGTATCGCCGCTTGTAACTGAGTAGAAATATCACTAATTTGTTCGGTTTGTCGTTCAATTGTTTCCTCCAAAGATTGAATCTTTAACTCATAACCATTCTTCATTCCTTCCCACTCTTTAGCAAACAAGTCAGCTTTAACTTTTGCCTCCCGATTTGCTTCTTGAATTGCCTCCTCTTTAGCTTTAACATAAGCCTTTTTCAACTCTTCTTCAAAACCGTTAACTTTCTCTCTGTTTTCTTCAAATTCAACTTGATTTTCTGCCAGATAACTTTCTCTTTCTTGCCATTGTTTTTCCTTTTGTTGACCTAACTCTCGTAATTCTCGTTCCATATTTCGTTTCATTTCTTGATAGTCATCCGTTTCAATTTTACGTTGACGTTCTAATTCATATTGATAATCAGCAACTTCTTGTTCCCGCTTTTTAGTTAACAATTGATTTTCCTCTGTAACTGATAGTTCATATTCTTGTTGTTCCTTTTGCCAAGCTTTGCGCTTAGTCGTCATATCCTTTGTCAAATTTTCTTGATGTTCGTTAAAATTATGTTCTAGGAATCGTAACTTTTCCTGATGTTCTTGAGTTAAAATGTGCAGTGCGTCAGCAACAACACGAACTTTTTGTAACTCTTGTAAGTGTTGATTTTCTATTTCAATGCCTAGTTTTAATTCGTCAAGTTTTGCCGATTCTTGGTGTAAATTTTCTAATAATTGATTCACAATACCACCAAAATCTAACTGTAGATCGGCTAAACCTTTAACAATACTATCAGTAGTATAAGTAGCAGCAGTTTCTAATATTTGTTTACCTTTTTCTTTCTCTGCTTCTTCCTCCTTAGTTGCTACTTTTGATGTGATATTTTTGCGAGCAGTTAAAATTTGCTCAAATGATTTCATTACTTGAAATTTGCTGTTTTCAGATGTAGTTTGTGTCATTTTTTTTCCTC
>JBFRWR010000123.1:0-4736 GCA_051439685.1 Trichodesmium sp. | reverse complement strand
TCTGGTGCATAATCCCAAACATGATGTCTTAATGTCATTAATTGTTGTGCTGTTCCATAACCTTGTACCCCAAAATTCATTACCTCAACTTTTCGGTCTTTTAATACAGAACATTGTTGTAATTTTTGCTCTATTATTGCTCCATAAGTATCTTCTAATTTTACATGGATTGCTTCTGTAAAAGAATCTCCTAATAAAGCAATTCTTAAAGAATTTTCTGGTTTAGTTTTACTCCTTTCATAATCCCGAAATCCTCCACTATTCATTTGGATTTCGGAAGCTATTCCTTCTCCTGTCCAAAATGATTTGCCGTTAGGATTTCCTGACCAACCTCGATAGGGATCTTTTGTTGTATATAAGAGTTCTTGATTAGAGTCTTCTCTTGGTGGTGGTGGAGTTTCTATTTTGGCTATTCTTAAACCTACTTCACCTACTGCAATACTAAATATTAATGTACCGATTGTTAATCCTAAATTGATAGCTAAATTTTTCAGTTTTTTCATTCTATAAAGGTTTGTTTGGCAAGAGATTATTTTTAATATTGGGAACTCAGTTTGTTTTTAAACCAAACTATATATAGTAGCCTAAAGTTAAAACAATTCTGGGAATTTTATTATTTTGTATCGTAGGGGTTTGGTCTCCAAACCCTCCCAACCCAAGGGAAAAACGGAATATCCTACTACTATAATATTTAAAATTTTGATCGTAGGAGATAGAAACTGCAGTATTAGAAAAGTCATTACTACTATCTTCTGAGCTAAATTCTAATAAATAAAGCCCAGTAGTTCCATTAACACTTGTCACTACAGTTGTATAGTCTGTATCTGATACTAACGGTTCGTAAACAAGTTTTTCAGCTTCTCCTATGCCACTAAAATCACTAGAAATTGGTAAATCTGGTGCATTTCCATCTAATGTTAATTCAGGTTCTAAATTAACATTTCCATTCTGACTAAAACTAATAGGAAATACTGTCACTCTTAAAGGTTGATTGGATTCAATTTATGATGATGGTATTAATATCTGTTCTGTTCCATCGCTGAATAATATGTTACCAACTCGTCTAAAACCACTCATTGTTTTTACCTCATTAATATACTTATTTCATTAATATTAGAACCCCTATACTAAATTGATAGCTAACTTAACTAACTTAACTTAACTTAACTAACTTAACTTAATTAATTAACTTCAATAATTGTTGAAAATTACTACAATTTAAAAATACTTCCTTACCAAAAATGAGGGTATGCGGCTCCCCTTTTAAGGGGATGAAAAAAATCCAATGTCAGTATTTCAATCCTGGTGCTTTAGTCGGAGGTACTAATAACTAATAACTAATAACTGATAATTGAAAAAACTCCTAGTTGCTATACTTCTCACACAAATAATTTCCCATTATTTCCCCTACCAATTTATGACCTTCAACATTCCAATGACCTCCACAAGGAAGTGCATTATCAAAACCATGCAAACATTTACCTGTTTTTCTAGCCTCATCCCAAATAGGTCCGGCTAAATTATAGACTGGTATATTTTCCTCTTTGCCAAAATTTTTCAGCCTAATATCTGGGTAGAATAAATTCGCTACACCCAAAGATTTTTTCAAATTATCGCGCTGTTGAATATCAGGCAAAACTTGAGAAGAATGACTGACTGTTATCAGCATAAAATCTGCATTTTTTTCATATACTTCATCCCGCATTAACTTAATCAAACCCTCAGTTACATCCCAAGCTTCTTCCCAATCAGAATTAGGTTTTGGTTCTTTGTAAAAATCTATATTAATCGAATTGTAATCCTGATTATACTGACGGCGTTTAGCATCAGTATCTACCTTTCTAATTAACTGTATAATCCGGGAATTTTTTATTAACCAATATGGCAAAAAATCTACCAAAGAAAAAGCATAACGATTTCTCTGCCAAAACTGCAAATTACGGAATGACATATCTGCCACAAGTTGCCCATCTTTGTAAACAAAATAAGGGCGTAAATGGTCATGTTCTAAATTACGATAATTGTTACTAAGATCGTTACCTGGATAAAAAGCTAATATAACTAAATCAGGTTGATAATCCCAAACATGATGTCTTAAAGTCATTAATTCTTGCGCTGTTCCATAACCATTTACCCCAAAATTCATTACTTCTACTTTTCGGTTTTTTAACGCAGGACATTGTTCTAAATTTTCCTCCATTATTGCACCATAAGTATCTTCTAATTTGACATTAAGTGCTTCTGTAAAAGAATCTCCTAATAAAGCAATTCTTAATCCATTTTCTGGTTTATTTTTACTTCTTTCATAATCACGAAATCCGGCACTATTCATTTTTATTTCAGAAGGAACACCCTCCTCCTTCCACAAAGCTTTCCCATTAGGTTTTCCTGCCCAACCTCTGTACATATCTTTAAAAGTATGGAGAGGATTTTGATCTGCAGCAAGATTAGGTGCTGGATGTTCAATTCCTGCTATTCTTAATCCTATTTCACTTACTGTCAGAGTAAATATTAATGTACCTAATGTTAATCCTAAATTGATGGCTAAATTCTTGAGCTTTTTCATTAAATTGGAGATTTATTTAGTTAATAAAAAGTCTTTGTGTCATTTCAGTTATCAGTTATCAGTGAACCTCCGACTGAAGTCGGAGGCTTGAAATACTGAATTAAATATTTTTTTCATCCCCTTAAAAGGAGAGGCTTTAGACCTCGTTTTTTGGTAAAGGTAGAATTCAGGAGTTAGGAGTTAGGAGAATTATACAGAAGGGAGGAGGAAGAATTGTTCTTTGATTTTTCTGCTCTTATATGTATGCCCAAAATACTAACCACAAAATACTAACTTTTTATACCATTTCTCATGCATTAATGCTACGCTTGGAAGGTGGTAAAAATAACTGGAAAAATCATAGAGGTTAGTTAACAATAAAATTATGTCAATAAATAGTATTTAGAAATATAAAATCCAAGTATAGCAAAGTTTTTGAGAATTGGTATTAGAGCAAAAAGTTAGCATTTTTTTATACCTAAAAAGGCTAAAGTTTTTATAAGTCAATGTTTTGAGAGTTAATTAGTTCTTGACTACTCCCCTACTCCCCACACTCCCTACTCCCGTCTCTAGCAGTCGAAGCAAAGGTTGAGACATTTATAAATGCTTAAACCCAGACAGAGATAACTTTTGAATTTTGAATTGCGCTATAAGCCTTCACACAATTTTTCAGCAATAATTTCTCCTGCTAATTTATGCCCTGTAGCATTCCAATGACCCGTACACATTGCTGTATTTTTAAACCCATGAAAACAAACTGGATTTTCCCGAACATAATTATCAAAAGGTTCAACTAAATCAATCACAGAAAAATTATAAGTTTCTCCTAAATTTTGCAGTCTTTTTATAGGATATAACCAGTCTTGAATATCCATAATTTTCATATATTCTTCTCGCCATTCTTGATTAGGATGAACTTGCATGGGAGTCATCACCGTAGCGACTTTAAATTCTACTCCTTTCTCCTGTACTTCTTTTGCCATAATTCCGATTAGTTCATCTGTAATTTTCCAAGCTTCTTGCCAAGCATAATTTGGTGGTTCCCTAAAATTATTTGCTTGTAATTTTTCAAAGTGTCTGGCAGCATTTCTCTTTCTTTGATCTGCCTCTACTTTTTTGATTATTTGCAAAATTCTGAAATTATTTACTAGCCAAGTTGGTAATTTATCAACTGTGGTAATCATGTAACGGTTTGCTTGACTAATAGTTAGCTGCCTAAAAGATAAATCTAACTCTAACTTTCCATTTTTATAAACAAAAAAAGGTCGGTAATGATTATTTTCTAACTTTCGAGAATTATCCGTAACATCATTGCCAATAAAAAAAGCTAAAAGCACAATATCTGGCTGAAAATCCCAGACTTTTTCCCGGAGAATTAATAACTGTTGAGCAGTTCCATAACCATCTACTCCAAAATTAATTACCTCTACTTTTTGACTTTCTAAATTAGTACATTTTCCCAATTCCTTCTGCATTACTGCCACAAAAGTTTGCTCGTAAGAAACTTGTATTGCCGAAGTAAAAGAATCTCCAAGCACAGCAATTCTTAGAGTATTTTCTGGTTTAGCTTTAGTAATTTCCGTTCCTCTAAGACCATGACTATTAAACTCCAAATAAGCCTTTCCTTCATTTGTTGACCAACCAGAAACATTTCCTTGATAAGACCAACCTCTAACCGGATGAGGAATAGTATGAAATGTAGGATAAAATTCTGCATGGGTACTTTCCGGCATTTTTTTTAATCCCTCCAAACCAGCAATTCTTACTCCTACTTCAGCGATCGCTACCCCCACAAATAAACTGGTAAAAATCATACCTAGATTTACTGCCAAAACTTTTAACTTGATCATTCTTTCAGTGAGAATTTTTTTATCATTTAATCCTGTAGGTTGGGTTGAGGAACGAAACCCAACTTTTAGTCAAGTTTCTACTCTCAAAAGTCCGATTTATCAGAAACAGATAATCAATATTTAATCCAGACAACTCAAGCAGACTTCTCTAGATTTTAAATTTATCATTCTTTCAGCTAAGATTTTTTGATCATTTAATCCTATAGGTTGCCTTGAGGAACGAAACCCAACTTTAAGTCAAGTTTCTACTCTCAAAAGTCCGATTTATCAGAAACAGATAATCAATATTTAATCCAGACAACTCAAGCAGACTTCTCTAGATTTTAAATTTATCATTCTTT
>JBFRWR010000122.1:0-6113 GCA_051439685.1 Trichodesmium sp. | reverse complement strand
TCTCTATTGCGTATGTCGCAATAGAAGTTTCTGCTGAGATTGAGCTGGAAATTTCTGGGAAAAGTGACTGTGGGAAGCTAGGGGAAATATTGGCAAATCAGAAATAAAAATCTGATTCTTCTCTATTGCGATATACGCAATAGAAATTTCTGCTGAGATTGCTCTGGGAATTTCTGGGAAAAGTGACTCTGGGAAGATAGGGAAAAGATTAGCAAATCAGAAATAAAAATCTGATTCTTCTCTATTACGATATACGCAATAGAAATTTCTGCTGAGATTGCTCTGGGAATTTCTGGGAAAAGTGACTCGAAAAGTGACTCTGGGAAGCTAGGGGAAATATTGGCAAACTGGAAATAAAAAGACGTTATAGTTTTGCCTGACTATATATAGTATCTTGGCATAAGTCCTATCAAAATTCACGCGTCAGATGAATCTATTCCTAGGAAAAGTATATATTGTTGGAGCAGGACCGGGAAGTAAAGAATATTTGACTATCAAAGCACATTCCCTAATTACTCAAGGGGAAGTCTTAGTTTATGATGCTTTAGTTGATGACTCTATTTTAGAATTAGCACCAAAAAATTGTTTAAAAATAGAGATGGGTAAACGTGGCGGTAAACCTAGTATCTCTCAGTCAGAAATTAATAACTTGTTAGTAGAAAAATGTCGCTTAGGCAAACAAGTAATTAGACTAAAAGGAGGAGACCCTTTTATTTTTGGTCGTGCTGCTTCAGAAATTCAAGCATTAATTGAAGCTGGTTGTGAATTTGAAGTTGTACCAGGAATTTCTTCTGCATTAGCTGCACCTTTACTGGCAAATATTCCTCTGACAGATGCAGTAATGAGTAGAAGTTTTTTAGTCTTAACTGCTCACGATATCGAAGCATTAGACTGGGAAAAAATATCTCAGATTGAAACTTTAGTAATTTTAATGGGGGGAAAAAATTTAGGTGAAATTATACATCAGTTATTAAGACATGAAAGAACACCTGAAACTCCTGTAGCTATTATTCAAAATTGTGCGACTCCTAAACAACAAATTTGGATTGGAACTTTGAGCGATATTCCTAAACAAACTTATGCTGAATATTTGTCGCCTTGTGTGATAATTGTGGGAGAAGTAGTCAGACTAAGAAATTATTTAACATCTCCAAATAATATGGTTGAAGAAAAGTCAGAAGCAAAATCAGAAATAGTACCTTTAGCAAATAAAACCATTTTAATAACTCGTTCAGCAGGTCAATCGAGTAAGTTTACTGAACTTCTAAAAAAGGAAGGGGCAAAAGTAATTGAAATGCCAGCTTTAGTTATTACTCCACCTTCAAGTTGGCACGATTTAGATGTAGCTATTAATAATATAGATAGTTTTGATTGGTTAATTCTGACTTCTACAAATGGAGTAGATTATTTTTTTGAAAGATTAGCAGAAAAAGGTAAAGATAGTCGTAATTTAGCTGGAGTAAAAATAGCAGTAGTTGGTAAAAAGACGGCAGAAAGTTTAAAGAGTTTTGGTTTAGCACCAGATTTTATTCCACCTAATTTTGTTGCTGATTCTTTAGTGGCAAATTTTCCTGAAAAATTGAGTGGAAAAAAGGTTTTATTTCCCAGAGTAGAAACTGGTGGTAGAGAAGTTTTAGTCAAGGAATTAAATAGTCAAGGTGCAGAAGTAATAGAAGTAGCTGCTTATGAATCTCGTTGCCCAGAAAATATTGCTCCTGAAGCTTTATTAGCTCTACAGAATTTGCAGATAGATATTATTACTTTTGCTAGTTCTAAAACTGTGAGAAATTTTTGTTATTTAATTGGGGAAAATAAGGAGAAGTTACCCGAAAATTGGTTAGAAAATATTTGTATTGCTTCTATCGGACCTCAAACTTCTGAAAGTTGTCAAAGTTTATTAGGTAGAGTAGATATAGAAGCTAAAGAATATACTTTAGATGGGTTGACCGAAGCTATTATTCAGTGGGTGAGAGGAGTTGAAAATTAAAAAGTCATAATTCAAAAGTAATCACTGCTGAGACTATAGAGTTTCGTCACTAAATACCATTTCCCTTTGGGTTTGGTTTCCAAACCCCTACGATAAAATTTAAACCTATTTAAGATTTATATAGCTATAATTTATCTTTCATCTTCTTATTTTTTTCTACTGTATAAAATTTGAAGTAACGTAAAAATATCCAAGTCAATGTACATCCTAATATATAGTACAAAAAATCCCACCAGACAAAAGTATTTCCTAACAGCAACCTACCAATTAAAGTCGATCTAATAGCTTGTAAAAAAGAAGGTTTCCATAATTGGAGAAATTCTAGAAATGAGGTGATAATAAAAACCCAAAAAGCAACCAAACCTGGAGGAAGTTGAGGTCTAATAAAAATCACTAATAAAATCCAGAATGCTTCATAAAAAATTGAACTAAAAGAATTGTTCAGCCACTCAGAAAATATTCCTTCATAGAACTTCGTTGCTAAACCTAAAATTACAGTAAATACCAAGCAAATTAGAATTGTGATTCTATATTTTTTCATAAATTTGCTAGTCAAAAGCTAATCTGTGACATACTCCCGACTTTGAGAGTAGCTACAAAGCGGGCTTCTCAGCAACTCTACTATTTAAAACTGTTTAAATTTTTTTGTCTTATTTTCAAATATATTTATAAGCTCGTCTGGCCGTAAAAGGTTTAAATTGAGTGTCTACAAACTTAACTGGATCAAATGTCTCAATCCACAAATTAGCCCCACAATCCAAAGGTTGATAAGGTTGATAAACTATACGACAAGGACCATCAATAACCATCTGATAACCTATATCATTACGCTTTCCCTGCTTTAAACTAATTACTGGAATCAATTGCTCTGGAGTCATTTTAGGGTCATATTTAATTCTTTTGCTATTAGCTTTAATCTTATGTTGATTAACATGAATCTTGGTAGGTTCTGTTCGCACCCTTTGACACCAAACACCTTTCGGGCCTCTAGTACCGGGTATGACAATCGGCATCTTTCCATAAATAGGAATCCGCCAAAATCCTTTATGTTTGTAAGCTCCCTTGATTCTACCTTGAGACAGAAGAACTCTAACTCTTTGACAACATATTCCCAATAAAAATGCTGCTTCTCTAGTTCCAATTATAGTCATTTTTAGTATAGCACTATAGTTTTTATTTTATCGCATAATTCATTATTAATTATTAAATAATTCGGGTTCAAAGCCCCCCCTGTTAATTAAAAATTAATAATTAATAATTGAGTCACGGCTCTCTAGAGAGATAGTCTCTGATAAATTATTTATGCTCCTATCTCAATAATTATTAATTGCTAATTGTGAATTATTAATTATTCAGGAGAGGTAATTATTAATTGTTTTCCTTTCGGTGCGGAATGCTACGCCAGCGGAACATGAAAAAGCAAATACTGCGATTAATTTGGATGCAGGGAATTAACCACTTTTTGAGTTTAATTCCCAAAAAGTATAATTTTTTAATCCTATCATAAATATTTTTATTTTCCAGTTCAAACTAAATCCAAAATTGCTTGAGCAGCTCGATCGCTAACTCCATCTTCTCCCAAAGATTGACGCATTTCTTGATAATCAGCTAAAGTTTTAGAGCGACGTTGAGAATTTAATAAAAGTTCTAAAGCTTCAGAGACAATATTTTCTGGAGTAGCATTTTCTTGGAATAATTCTGGCACAATAGACTTCATTTGTACCAAGTTAGGTGGAGACATAAATGGAATCGAAAACCTTAGAATATTCCTAGCAATCCAAACAGTTATAGGATTAACTTTATATATTACGATTTGAGGAACATTTAACAAAGCTATTTCTAAATTTACAGTACCAGATTTAGCGATCGCTAAATCTGCTCCAGCCAGAATTTCTAAATTTTTACTTTCTTGTATTTTCTTAGTATTTTCTGGAAAAGATGGATAAATTGTTGCCTGTAGTTGATACTTTTTAATTGCCTCTTCAATAGGAGAACGATAAACTTCTAAAGATAGAGGAATTAGAAAATGAACGTGGGGTAATTTTTCCTGAATTATTTGAGCAGCTTTAAACATTATAGGCATTAAATATTTAAGCTCTTGTTTCCGAGAAGCAGGTAATAAAGCGATCGCCAAAGTATCAGAATTTATTCCTAAAATACGACGAGCTTCTTCTCTAGTCGGAGCCATTTTTATCCTATCAATAGTAGGATGACCAACCCAAGTAACGTCAGCTCCATTTTGCCGAAAATAATTTGCTTCTCCTGGAAAAATAGCTAAAAGTTTATCTGCTAAATTAACTATTTTAGTTGTTTTATCCTTTCCCAGAGACCAAACCCATTCTTGAGGAGCAATATACCAAACAATCGGCAAATTCGGCCAAGTTTTGCGGATATAACTACCAATACTAAGATTCGGCCCCATGTAGTCAATTAAAACAACTATATTGGGAGATTCTTGGTGTAGATATTCCTTAGCTTTTTGTTGAATTTTGAGAGTAGGGAAAATAAAAGACAAAGATTCAATAATTCCTACAGAGCCAATTTTAGTTGTATTTCCCAACAAAGTAGCACCAGCAGCAGCCATCCGCTCGCCCCCCAAAGCTACAATATCCAAATTTAAACCCCGAAGTTGAGCTTGACAGTAGAGAGCTTCAACTAATAGGGAACCTTGTAAATCTCCAGAAACTTCACCTGTACTAATAAAAATTTTAATAGGAGTCATTTCAGTTGTCAGTAAAATTTCTATAAGTTTAAGGTTGGTTCGCTCACACGGATTATGCCACGGATATACGGATTAAGAGGTATGATTTGTTTTTCGGGAGCATGGAAGAAGCAAATTCTTTACCCCCTAACTTTCCTACTCCCCTAATCTTTAAAAAGACTTTTTCAGCCAACCCCAATCAGGGATAGTTTTCATTATCAATTATCCATTATCCATTATCCATTAATTTAGACATTTTGCCCGGCATTGGTCTACGACGTTTCGACCCAAGAGACAAACTTAAAAACTCATGTAATTCTTTTATATACTTATTCTCTGACAGTAACTCTAATTCCTTTAAACCTTCAGTCAAAACTTTACCCGAACGATAGAGAATGCGAAAAGCCTTTTTCAAAATTGCTAAATCTTCACTCGTCAAACCAGCACGCTTTAATCCCACTAAATTGAGCGATCGTACCAAACAAGGATTCCCTTCCACCAACATAAATGGTGGTACATCCCTAACCACACGACCCATCCCACCCACCATTGCCATTTTGCCAACATGAACAAACTGATGAATACCCAAAACCCCACCAATTACAGCTTTCGACTCAATTTTGACATGACCTGCTAAAGATACAGCATTAGCTATGACCACAGAATCTTCAATAATACAATTATGAGCCACATGAACATAAGCCATCAGCAAATTACCATTACCAATGATAGTATCCTCACCAGCATAAGTTGCCCGATTAAGTGTAACATATTCTCTAATTTGGTTATTGTTGCCAATTTTGAGTCCACTTGGAGCGCCCGCATATTTTAAATCTTGAGGTTCTAGACCAATAGCAGCTCCAGGAAAAATTCGATTACCAGAACCAATTTCTGTCGGCCCTTCAATCACAACATGAGACCCAATGGTAGTTCCTGCCCCTACCTTGACCTGTTCTCCTATTACAGCATAAGGACCAACCTGCACAGTAGGATGCAGATTAGCAGTTTCCGCTATAACGGCTGTGGGGTGAATCAGAGTAGGCATATTTTAATCCATCATTGAAAACATCAAGTCCCCTTCAGCAGCTTTTTGACCATCCACTTCTGCAATACCTCGCATTTTGGCAAACCTGCCACCTTTAATTGATAGTAATTCCGTGGTTAATATGAGCTGGTCTCCTGGTACTACTGGACGGCGAAATTTTACCTTATCCATAGCTGCAAATACAAATAATCCTTTCTGAAGATTGGGCATTTGAGCAAATATTATACCTCCAACTTGAGCCAATGCTTCTATAATTAATACCCCTGGCATAATTGGTCTTCCAGGAAAATGTCCTTGAAAATGGGGTTCATTAAAAGTCACGTTTTTAATTCCAACTGCTTTTTCTCCCGGTACATATTCTATGATGCGGTCTACTAAAG
>JBFRWR010000121.1:0-5713 GCA_051439685.1 Trichodesmium sp. | reverse complement strand
TCACATCTACAAATTTGGCTCCCAAACTTTGTACTTGCTCTTTAACTTCTGGACGAATATCAAACGCCTCTACTACTGCACCTAAACGACGAGCAGTAGCGATCGCCTGTAAACCAGCAACTCCTGCACCCATAACTAATACTTTGGCAGGTTTAATAGTACCTGCTGCTGTAGTTAACATGGGGAAAAACTTAGGTAAAGCAGCAGAAGCCAGCAAAACAGCTTTATATCCACCAATATTAGCTTGGGAAGATAAAGCATCCATAACTTGCGCCCTACTGGTACGAGGGATCAGTTCCATACTGAATGCAGTTACTTTCTTTTCAGCTAAACGCTGTACAAGAGCAGGGTTTCCTAGAGGGTCGAGGAAACTAATAACAACAGAACCCTCCCGTAATTTATCAACTTCTGATTCCTCTAGTACCCCAATTTTCAGGAGTACCTCAGTGTCACCCCACAGAGCGCCACTATCAGAAATTATTTTGGCTCCAGCTTGTTCGTAAGCTCCGTCAAAGAAGAAAGATTTTTCTCCCGCACCTGCCTCTACCTGTATTTCTAGCCCCTGTTTAACTAATTTGGCTATGACATCAGGAACTAAGGCTACACGAGATTCATTGACCAGAATTTCCTTAGCTACCGCTATTCTCATAAATTCTCCTTGTCTACTAAAGTTTGATTTCCTTACCAGAGGACCCTATTTTCAATGGGCCTGAGTTAGCTAGCTATTTTATGATTGTTTTACTACTTGGTTCTTATTATTAGGCTGATATTTTGATGCTCATTGCTATCTTTAACTTGTCTTATGAATTGAGTGAGGTTATACCTCAAATATGTCACTTTTAATACCAAATTCAAGCTGTAACAAATAAAAAAATTTTTAATTTAAAGTCACAAATTTGCTCCGATTTTTTTCAAGTTCGATACTTGAAATTTTCAGATTTAATTTAGCTATAAGTTTCTTTTCTAAATATTTTCTTTCTGATGACTTCTGAGTTCCGCGTAGCGGTACTAGCTGTATTTATAAAATATTGATAAAGTTTTAGTGAAGAGATTTTAAATTTAGATTTAGAGGAAATTTTATGAAGCGTATACTTTCTGCTTTGATGGTTAGTAGTTGCCTATTAACAGGGTACTCAGTGGCAAGTTTAGCTCAGGGAATGCCAGGATTTACATTATTTGGTGGGCCAGAACAGAAAAATCAGTTAAACTTCCGTTTAGATTCTGGTAAATCTGGGACTTGGGACCGTTATCGACTGCGGATACCAGCTAACAAGTTAAATTTAGCAGTTGCCCAATTATCAATTTTTTATCCTAATTACTATAAAGGTTCGTTTGATACTGAGGATATAGAAATTCGTGTAGGGGGAGGAAACTCTGAAAAAGCAGAATCAATAGCTATAGATGAAGTAATCTGGGACAAAGAAAATCACTTTATTGAAATATATCCTACTGAACCTATTCCTGCGGGTAATAAAATTGAGGTAGTGTTGAGTAATGTCAGAAATCCTAGATTTGGAGGAATGTATCACTTTAATGCCAATATCAGGACTCCTGGTGATGTACCTTTACTCCGTTATGTTGGTACATGGCTTTTGAGTATCGAGTAGAATATTTATTGATTCACAGATGATAGGTATATTCACTTTAAAATTACAAAATACCTATGCTATTATAGAAGATTGTGACTTGAAATTATTATGATAATTACAGATTAAGGAGTAGAAAAAATGACTCAGCGAACGTTACGCGGTACCTCTCGTAAGAGAAAAAGAGTATCTGGTTTCAGAACTAGGATGCGTACCAGAAATGGCCGAGCCGTGATTAAAGCCCGTCGGCAAAAAGGACGTAAAAGTCTAGCAGTCTATTAAAAAGAATTATTTTAATTCTAGACAAGTTGGAAAAAATCCGATCATGTTGCCTAAAGAAAACAGGCTGCGTCATCATAGAGACTTCAGTTCTGTATATCAGAAAGGAATTCGCAAAAATACTTCTTATTTGGCTTTAAGGGCTCTGCGTCGTCAGCAAGAGCCTAAATTAACTATGAATAAAGATAATTTGGCATCTCTAAAACCGACTCGCATAGGTATTTCTATTAGCAAAAAGGTCAGCAAAGGAGCAGTAGTCAGAAATCGAATTAAACGCCAAATAAGAGCAGCTTTGCGTCAACTATTGCCATTTATATGTAGAGGATGGGATATAGTAATCGTAGTTAAACCAATAGCCCAAGAGTGCAATTATGATGAATTTCTGCAACAATTAGAGAAGTTATTAGCACAAGTGGAGGTGTTGGATGGGTATTCGAGAAGAAGCCTTCTATGAAGGTGGTCCCCATATAGGAGATTTAATCCTGAACTTATTAATTGGCTTCACAATTATTGGCCTACCTTTAACTGTTGCGGCTGTAGTCAGGGCCTTATGGCTGAGATATCGAATTACTAATCGCCGCATTTCAGTTATAGGCGGCTGGATGGGACAAGATAGGACAGATATTGTTTACTCAGAAATTGTCAACGTGGCAAAAGTCCCTAGAGGATTAGGGGCTTGGGGCGATTTGGTAGTTACCTTGAGAAATGGTACTCGTTTAGAATTAAGAGCAATCCCCAGATTCAGAGAAATAGAAGATTATATAACTGAAAAGATGATGGCAAAAAATCAAAAAGCTAACAGTTCTAAAAATTGATATTTATGCAAATATATATCCTTTTTTAGGTTAATAATTTCAGTTAGCTACTATAATTTTATTCTAGTAAAAATGCTGATAAATTATCATATTTACAAGTAGTTAACTAGATAATTTGATAAGTAGTAAAAAGATTTCAAATAGTCAAAATTAAAAAGAAAACCAGCCCCAAGGTATACATAAAATAATGGATTTTGGTATAGGATTTATTTCCAATAACATAATGCTGCCGATCCTAGATTTTTTCTATGGAATCGTGCCAAGTTATGGTCTAGCAATCGTAGCTTTAACTCTTGTAATTCGGGCAAGTCTCTACCCATTAAATGCAGGTTCTATTCGGAATATGCGTAAGATGAAAGTGACCCAACCATTGATGAAAAAACGACAAGAAGAGATTCAAAAACGCTATAAAGATGACCCGCAAAAACAGCAGGAAGAAATGGCTAAACTTATGAAAGAGTTTAATCCATTGGCAGGATGTTTGCCTTTACTCTTTCAAATGCCCATACTTTTTGCTTTATTTGCAACTCTCCGTGGATCACCTTTTACTAATATTAATTACACTGTAGATTTACAAATATTTCCTCAAGAACAGTTAGAGCGAATTCAACCACAAGCTTATACAACTTCACCTCAAAATATATATATTAATGATGGTGTTCACTATCCAATTTTGGCTTTGATGCCTAGTGGTAATAAGTTAGTTGTTGGAGATAAAAGTCAGGTTGAGTTTCAAACAGAACAAGGAAAATCTCTAGCAACTTTGAAAGAGGAATATAATCAATCAGAAATTCAACCTACATGGACTGTCACTAAGGGTTCTGAAAGAGTTCAAATTAATCCAGATGGAACTGTAGTGGCCTTAGAACCAGGTGAAGCGACAATTCAAGGTACAATTCCAGGAATAGCAGCAAATAAGGGATTTCTGTTTATTAAAGCACTTGGTCGTGTCGGTGCATTTGATGATGATGGGACTATTCACTGGGATATTTTAATTATGGTGATTGGTTTTGGAGTTAGTATCTACGCCAGTCAGACAATATCAGGTAAAGGCCCAGGAGCTAACAACGCTAATCCTAACCAAGATTCTATAAATAAAATTACTCCCTTTTTATTTTCAGGAATATTTTTATTTACTCCCTTGCCTGCTGGTGTACTACTATATATGCTGATAGCTAATATATTTCAAACTATTCAGGCATATATTTTATCCAAAGAACCATTACCTGAAAATCTTCAGCAATTAGTAGAAGAGTCACAGCCAAAAACAACAAAAACAGGAAAAGGAAAGGGTAGAGAGGCACTACCTTTTGAAGGACGTTCCAAGAAAAAAGCTTAATGCTAGTAATGAACGATAGTTATATAGGGCAAGAAATAGAACAAGGACAGCAATGGCTAGAGAACTTGCTAAACTTAGCAAAAATTCCCGCACAAGTCATAGCTCAAGAACAAGAAGATTCTTATTGGTTAATCATCGATGAAACTAATCTAATACCAGAACAAATTTCTACTTTGGTCGGAACTGATGGTAAAGTAATTGATGCACTACAGTACCTCGTTAATACTATTCTGAATATAAATAATGATTCAGAGCAGCATATGTTCTACACTGTAGAAATTTCTGGTTATCGAGTTCGTCGCCAAGAAGAATTACTATTAATGGCAGATTATGCAGCAAAAAAAGTACGCTTGACAGGTGAAGAGTATGAGTTACAATCTCTTTCTGCTGCCGAACGTCGTCAAATACATACCATGTTAAAAGACTGCGAAGATATAGAAACTTACAGTCATGGACAGGAACCAGACCGTCGTTTAGTTGTCAAAATTAGAAGCTAATCAAAAATGGGAAAAATTTGGAGAAAAGAATGATTTATTAACATTAAAATCATTAATTTTAAGTAGAGCAAATTCAGAATTCTTTGTTATAGAATTCTGAATTTTTGCGAAGAAAGAAGTGAGTTCAATAATGGATAATTGATAATGGATAATTAATAATTAATAATGGATAATTACCTCTCCCTCAAAGGAAGAGGATTGAATAAAAGGAAAATTTTTTCTTGTTTCTCCTTTAAAGGAGAGGCTTTAAACCTTAATTATTCGGTAAAGTAAGATGAAAGATATATATATTCCTAGTCTGATTAAAAAAACTGACCAAACTGAATCTATTAAGTTTGAAGAGTTTATTTCAGACTTGGAAACACTTACTCCAATTAGGGGTTATTTACAAGTAACTCATCATGGAAACTATTTGGAAGTTAAAGGAAAAGTTGAAACTATTATTACCCTCACTTGTGATAGATGTTTGAAACAGTATAATTATAAATTGGTGATTAATCCGACAGAATTAATTTGGTTGGATGAAGTCAAAACTCACGCAGATTTAGTCAACATAGAAGTAGAAAACTCTGTGGAAGATTTAGTAGAAACTTTACCACCAGATGGATATTTTAATCCTAGAGAATGGGTTTATGAACAGTCATGTTTAGCAATTCCGATGAGAAGGTTATGTGACAAAAATTGCGAGGGAATTAAGTTATCTGAAAAGGATAATTCTTCATCTATTTTAGATAGTAGGTGGTCTGCTTTGGAGGCTATTAAAAATCAGTTGAATAATAGTTGAGAGTTGGATTATTAGATTTGGTTGTTAGCCATAAATTTTTAAAGATTAATAATTATAGTAATTCCCATACTGGCAATATCTAAAGTTCTAGATTTTAGGGAAAAGGGAACAGTGAGTAGAATAGACCTCTTTGGAAAAGAGGGAGTAGGGAGTAGGGAGTAGGGAGTAGAGATAAATAATTGATGATTTATACTCGATAATTGATTTGATGTTTGATTATCGGAGATGTCTAATAGAAATAAATATAGAAATAAATAGGGTTTGCTGAATAAAGTATGAGTGGTAGGGGTAGGAGACAGGAGACAGGAGACAGGAGACAGGAAAAATGGAAATTATAGAGGAGGTAGTCGTCAAAATTGTCCCAAGATTTTTCTGCCATAATCATCCCAAAATACTAGCTTTTTGCAGCTCTA
>JBFRWR010000120.1:0-5680 GCA_051439685.1 Trichodesmium sp. | reverse complement strand
GATATAGCCAAGCATTCTGTTGTTGGGCAGTCAAACCAAATGGAAGAGTAGTTGCAAATACAAGGGTAGGATTTTTGCCTTTGTAGTAAGAACTAGCAGTATGACCACATTCTACAGTACCTTGTTGTACAGCATCTAAAACTTCCAACCCTCCGACTATTTCACCAGCTTGATAGGGAGTAATTGTAAATCTGCCATCGGTCATATCTGCGACGCGATCGCAAATTCTCTGCACTGCACCAAACACACTATCAAGAGATTTTGGCCAACTCGTGGTCATTCTCCATTTTATCTGTTGCGGTTTGGTTTGACTCAATGCAGGTAAAGCAACTGCACTTGTAGCAGCAACAGTAGCAGAACTAATTAGGTTTCGACGTTTCATTATTTATTATAGTAGGGAACAGGGAATAGGGAATAGGGAATAGGGAATAGTGGGAAAAACATTTCCTTTGTGCTAAATTCTGACTTCTCAATTTACTTTGACAAGTCGTCATTGCGACGATAGGAAGCAATCTCGGTAGGCCCCTGTGATTGCTTTCCTTACGGAATGCTGCGCATTCATGTCGCGTTTGCTTTAGCATTCCGTAGGAAAGCGAAACCTTCCACTCCGTTCCAGTCGCTGCGGACTTAGCGATATTCAGCAATTAACAATGAACAATTAATAATTAATAATTACCCCTTCTTAAATATTAATAGGACTTACGCACTACAACGTATTTTCGTCATTGCGACCGACAGGGAAGCAATCTCAGATCCTGGTTTTTCGTATCTCATGCGTAAGTCCTGATTAAATTATACAATATCTTTAGGGGCAATTCGTGAATTGCCCCTACCATATATGGTGGTTATATGTTGTGTAAGTGCTGATAAAAAAATTCAATGAATATTTTTCTAGAGACAGAAAGATTAATTTTACGACAATTTACTGAAGCTGATGCAGAATTATTATTTCAGTTAGATAGTGACCCTGAAGTAACTCGATTTACAAAATTAGGCGATCGCTCAGGAACACCTACCCCCTACAATGAGATTAAAAATAAATTCTTGCCTAAAGTTCTCAGATATTACCAAGAATATCCAGGTTATGGTTTTTGGGCAACTATTGAAAAGTTAAGTAATAAATTTATTGGTTGGTTTCATTTTCGACCAGGTTTAGATAGTTATATGGGAGTAACTTTGTATGGAGTCAATGATATTGAACTAGGTTATCGGTTGCAAAGAAAAGCCTGGGGAAAAGGATATGCAACTGAAGGTTCAAAAGCTTTAATTAGAAGAGGTTTTTTAGAGTTAGGAACAGAGAAAGTAGCTGCTAGTGCTTTGTCAGAAAATAAAGCGTCTATACGAGTCATGGAAAAAGTAGGGTTAAAATTTGAAAGAAATTTTGTTTATTCAGAATCTCAGCAAGCGGGTGTTAAGTATGTTTTGAGAAAAGAAGATTTCAACAATTAATAATTAAATAATTATATAATAGCTATTGCCCTCAAAAATAATCTAGTAAATTAAAGTCTGAAAACTAATGATTGAAATATAAATATGAGTAATACTAATTCTACAGAACTACCACTTTGGGTCCAAGACCGAGACAAAGTAATTACTAATGATGAAGGTGTCGAATGGCGATACGGAACAAGACCAGACTATTCTCATAACGATCAAGTTTTACAACAAGAAAGAAAATATCATCATCCAGAAGGTTCTTTAGAAGCGATCGCTCATAACTTGGTCCGAACTTTTGAGATGGAAGCATCTAATAAAACTGATCCTCAACAGTGGTTATCTGTTGTTGCCGATAAATTTCGGATGAGTAGTAATGGAGGCAAAGAATATACTGCCCAAGAAACAGCAGAACAAGGAACATATAATCTTTTTATAGATAAAAATAAACATTATAATCCAGAAGAAGAAACTTTTAAATCATCCTTTGACGTTTTTCATACAGCTTTTCCCAATGGGTTTCTTTGGGAAGTAATAGAAGTGCTTTCTGGGCCACCAAATGTTACTTTTAAATGGCGGCATTGGGGAACTTTTAAAGGTAATTTTAAAGAGCATCAACCCACGGGTGAAACTATTGAAATAATTGGGATGAGTATTGCTAGATTAACTGAAGATTTAAAGATTTTATCTGTAGAACATTATTTTGATAATAGTAAATTTCTCAAAGATTTAACTGCTGGCGGTTGCCCATTTCATAGTCAAAAATAAACGGATTAATTAAGCTGAATATACTATAATAGGGATGTTCTATTGAGCATCTCTATTTTTATTATCATCCTACTTAATTATTCAAATATGAGCAACACAAAATAGTTTAAGTAGGTAATTCCTACCTGTTCAAAGGATTAAATTAAGTAGGAATGACCATAAAAAAAATTGAAAACTTAATTATTAAACTTCTCCGAAAATTAATCTCAAACTTTTGTAATTATAATTATTAGAGTAAAGCTTAGTTTCTGAAGATGTCTATTCTAAAAATAGTCACACAGAGCGATCGCTCTCATCTGAATCCTGACATTAAAACCACTACCCAATATTAATAAAAACTATGACAACTACCAAAACGGAATATAAATATGTGTATCTCGACAAAAAAAAAGTCCCTATAATTACAGGAAGTACGATGACAGTCGTCGAGTTAATCACTTCAGTTAAAGATTACAGTTGGACAGCAGAAGAGTTGCAGAAAAACTACCCTGATTTGAGCATGAGTCAAATTTATTCTGCTCTAGCTTATTATTGGGATAATCAAGCAAAAATAGATGCAGAGATAGAAAAGCATCACTATGCAGAAACATTACTCCAAACAGCAGAAGAGTCATCATTAGTCAAAACACCGAAAACACAAGTACAAAGAACAAACAAGAAACTTAAACATAAGTTTTATGGTTTCCTAACTGTATTAGGAATAGTATTAGTGTTAGCAATCAACTATCTCCAGACTCCCTATATTCCCAATAACTCAGATTTTATTAGACCTGTAAAACATGGAGTAATCACTAGCGAATTTGGTAATAGATTGCATCCTATTTATAGAACAATGAAATTACATAAAGGCATAGATATAGGTTACTGTAATGGCAAACCAGTTTTTGCTTCCGCTGATGGAACTGTGAATATTGCTAGTTGGATCAGTGGCTATGGGAATTTTGTAGAAATCAATCATAGTAAAGGTTTTCAAACTGCTTATGCACACATGGAAAAGTTTTTTGTGCATAAAAATGATTGGGTGAAAAAAGGTCAGATGATTGGTATTGTGGGAGGTACAGGAGGAGTTACTGGTCCCCATCTACACTTTGAATTGCTAAAGAATGAAAATTTTATAAATCCACGCAAGAAAGTTAACTTTCCTTGGTTGGGTGTTAGTTTTTAATTTGACAAAAATTTGAAAACTTAATTATCATAAAAGAGTCAACTTAAAGACTCGCTCTCTACTATCAATTAAAACTATGACAACGACTAAAACCGAATATAAATATGTACATATCGACGAAAAAAATGTCCCTATTATTACAGGAAGCACGATGAAAGTAGTCGAGTTAATTACCTCAGTTAAAGCTTATGGTTGGAAACCAGAAGAGTTGCACGAAAACTACCCTCATTTGAGCATGAGTCAAATTCATTCTGCTCTAGCTTATTATTGGGATAATCAAGCAGAAATAGATACAGATATGGAAGAACGTTATCAGTATGCAGAAAAATTACGCCAAGAAGCAGGAGAGTCACCGTTAGTTAAGAGACTGAAAGCAGAGGGAGTGATTAAGTGAGTATAGCTTTGTATATGGATGAAAATGTAGCTCGACAAATTACTGAAGGGTTGCGTCAGCGAGGTATAGATGTGTTGACAGTTCAAGAAGATGGTCTATCTGGAGAACCAGATCCAGTAGTATTTAATCGTGCTACTCAACTTCAGCGTGTTTTGTTTACTCAAGATGATGATTTTCTGGCTGAAGGGAGTCGCCGTCAAGCTGAGAGTGTAAGTTTTTCTGGAGTTATCTATGCCCACCAATGGCGGGTTTCCATTGGTAAATGCGTACAAGACCTAGAAATTATTGCTAAAGCTTCTTTTCCTGAAGAACTTGCAGATCGTGTTATATACTTGCCTTTGTAATATTAGAGGATGATAATAGAGCATAAATATAGCATTTCTCAGGCTAGTGAGGTACACTGCTGGATATCCCCCCTAACCCCCCTTGGCAAAGGGGGGAACCGGGAGTCCCCCTTGAAAAGGGGGATTTAGGGGGATCGTTGATGTACCTCACCAGTGTGAAAACTGCTATATGAAATTTAAAAATTCTTTTTATGGTTTCCTAACCGCATTAGTAATAATCTTGACAACCAACTACCTGCTCACTGCTAATGCTAATACTCCTATTGCTCAACTACCCAATAATCCCAAATTTGCCATCCCTATTGAATGTAAGCTAGACCAAGACTGCTTTATTTTATTGTATAGCGATCGCGACCCTAGTCCGAAAGCTGTAGATTTTGGTTGCGGTAGGCAAACTTATGACACTCACAAAGGAACTGACTTTGCTATATCTGATGAAAAAATTATGGC
Source organism: Trichodesmium sp. (assembly GCA_051439685.1). Taxonomy (GTDB): domain Bacteria; phylum Cyanobacteriota; class Cyanobacteriia; order Cyanobacteriales; family Microcoleaceae; genus Trichodesmium. The sequence goes on along the minus strand of JBFRWR010000120.1, from coordinate 1,125 downwards.
GAAAGGTGTAGCGGTAGAAGCGGTTGCTCCTGGTAAAGTGTTACGAGTGCGAGATGGAATACCCGATCGCCGAGTCAAAAATCAAGCAGATAAAGATGCGGTGAAGAATATTGAATGTGGTAACGGAATGGTGATAGATCATGGTAATGGTTGGGAAACTCAATATTGTCATCTCCGCAATGGTAGTGTTGTTGTCAAACCAGGAACAGTTGTTAAAGCTGGTACTCAACTAGGGATGGTGGGAGAGTCTGGTTTAGCTTCTTTTCCTCATGTACATTTGAGCTTTCGATTTCAGGGAGAAATTGTCGATCCATGTTTGTGAGCAAATGCTCAGAGTGGTTGTAATACTGCTCGAAATTCAATTTGGCAACAACCCTTGAGTTATAAACCGACTGGTCTGATTCGGGGTGGGTTTGCTGCAGCGGCACCAACTATGGATGATTTGTGGTCTGGCAAATTTTACGACAGGGTTTTGCCAGGAAATAGTGCTGCATTAATATTTTGGGTACAAATTTATGGCGTGTTACCAGGGGATGAGGAACATTATCAATTATTTGCTCCTAACGGCGATCGAGTAATAGATAATAAAAAGGAAATTAAATCTGCTAAAAAGACATGGATGGGATATGTAGGTAAACGCAATAATTCTCAGTCTCTTGCTAAGGGGAAATGGAGGGGTGAGTATAGTTTGACTAGAGGTAATAAAGTATTGGTAAATGTGAGCAAAGAGGTTCAATTAAATTGAAAACAGGACTTGCGGATGTTGAAATTATTAGATTAAATTTAGTATTATTGGTCGTAGGGGTTTGGTCTCCAAACCCCCCTACCAAGTGATATAATCCTAATAGGTAATTGAAAAAAAAATATTTACTTGAATAATTTTTTTTCAATTATCCATAATGCCATAAAAACTAAGGCCATGATTACTCTAAACATAGATGAGATTCAAAACAATTTATCAGAATTTATCAAACTGATTCAAGAAGGTAATAGTTTGATCATTACTCAAGCAGATAAACCTATTGCTGAAATTAAACCCATACCAACAAAACCACCTCAAAAAGAACGCCGTCCTATTGGTTTATGTGAAGGTGAATTTATTGTACCTGATGATTTTAATGATCC
>JBFRWR010000119.1:0-7441 GCA_051439685.1 Trichodesmium sp. | reverse complement strand
GACCAGCATTCTTAGAAAAACCAAACTCAATGTAACCTATAGCACCCTTAGTTTGACGAATTCCAGCAGCTACACCATCATTCTTCTGACCACCTATTCCTGTTGGCCATTGAACAGTTTTACCTTCTCCTACTTTTTGTTTCCATTCTGGACTAATGGCACTTAGATGCTTGGTAAAAACTCCTGTAGTTCCACTACCATCAGAACGGTGAACTACCGTAATTGGTAAATTTGGTAAATTTACACCGGAATTAGTAGCAGCAATTTTTGAGTCGTTCCAATTGGTAATTTTACCCAGAAGGATATCTACATAAACTTCTCTGGATAATTTCAGATCCGATACACCTGGCAAGTTATATGCTAATACAATACTACCTGCAGTCATGGGCAACATCATAACTCCCCGACCCACTTTGGCAATTTCATCATCTTTCATTGCCACATCAGAGGCACCAAAATCTACCAATTCTTGAGTAAATCTCTCAACACCAGCACCACTACCAACTGATTGATAATCTACTCCAATATCAGAACGACTATCTCTCATATCAGCAAACCAACGTTGGTATAACGGAGCTGGGAAAGAAGCTCCTGCACCAACAAGGTTTACTTTTTGTTGAGCAAAGCTATATTTAATACCAGTAATAGTAGCAGTTAAACCAATTGTTAATGCTACTAGCGATACCTTAGAAGTATTACGAATTATTTGACTAAGATTGAGACTAGATTTCATAACTATAAGCTTTGATATTCAGTTGAAACAATAGAAACAATAAGTGACAGTTGAACATACTAAGGTAAAAAATAGGTTAAATTTAGGTTAAAGAAAGTTCAAAAATTTCTTTGATTTTATAGATAGATGGATAATTAATAATTAATAATGGATAATTAATAATAGATAATTAAGAATTACTGATAACTGATAACTGAAATCACCTCTGGTTAAAACTATCAAATTGAAGATAGTTCAGCAATTAACAATGTTCATGTCTGCAACAGCAGTTTGCGTTTGCGTAGCATCCCGTAGGGAAGCATTCCGCAGGAAAACAATTAATAATTACCCCTTCTTAAAATAAAAGGATTGAATAAAAGGATTTTTTTTGATTTATCCCCCTTAAAAGGGGAGCATTTAAACCTTAATTATTGAATGAAGAATTAATTAACTAAGTAGAAACTGGTAAATATTGTACTTTATGTATCAAATTGTAAACTAGCTCAGAAGTAAGTTATATAAGTGCTTTTAAGGCTTTTATAACTAAATATCCAACACCTTTTTTTTACCTGGCTCTACTTATCAGCTCTTAATTATTAATTATTAACTATTAATTATTTGGTAAATCTTGTTTGTTTTTTTATCCTTAAAAGGCGAGGCTTGAAAATAAATTGATTAATTATCAATTATCCATTGGTAAGAAAATATATATAATGTTTCTCAAATTACTGAAATGAATTTATTTGTCTGATTGTCTATTCGACTTTTTCCCTAATTACTACTTTTTTGGAAGGAAATTTATATAGCCTTTTTCCAGCTAATTAGATAAAGTTGTATTTCTTATTTTTATACTCCCCATTCCCTCATCTTCTCCACTGCCTACTCCCTTAAAAAACAAGGAATTTTGACAAATGATAACTGAATAACTGATAACTGAAATCACCTCACAAGTATGGGAATTGCTATATATTTTTTTCATTTGAGTTGTAAATCTCTACTATAGTTTTAAACGAAAAAAATATGGATAATTAAATAGGCTATATTTTTGTGTTTAGCCAAAAATTAATATAAAGCCTCTCCATTGATAGATAAGAGAGAAAAAAACATTCTATCCAATATTATTTTTGATAATAAGAGGTAATTCTTAATTGTTGAACATGATCTAATGCTTTTTTTCCTTTTTCACCAATATATTGATAACTGAAATGACATCCTAGTACCGCTACGCGGAAGTCATAAGTTTAGATAGGCAAGGCTTTGAGCATTGTGTCAGTGGTAACATATTTCCGCCATCCTGCACTAGGTGAAAACTTTATAGCGTTTCTCAAGAAATGTGAGGTACAGTTGTTTTTCTGATTTTTTACTCCTCATTTCTTTATCTTCCCTACTCCCTACTCCCTGCTCCCTACTCCTCATTTCTTTATCTTCCCTACTCCCTACTCCCTACTCCCTACTCCCTAAAACAAAGGAATTTTGTACCTCACCTCTATGGGAAATGCTCTATAGAATTACACCGACATAGCTAAAACTGTCCACTAGGGAGAGTTTATTTAATCTTAGGTGAACATGAAAATTTAAACTAAAACCCGCCCCTACTATTAAAATATTTAAGGTGAAACAGTCCACTAAAATTTTGTGAAAATTTGTAGGGGTGGGTTCCAAATTAAATTAACGAGTTTAACCATTATCTCAAATAAACCCGCTCCACAATAAATAGGCACACTCATTAGCTGTGTCAATATTATGAATAATCTAGGAAAAAATGGTAAAATTCAAACTCATCAAAAAATAAAAATACATTAATTAATAAGGTTAGCCGTGGTTCAAACACCCCTATCAACTAATACAGAAACAAATACTCAAAGATTTCTATCTTTACCAGATACAAGAGAGAAATTAGAACAATGGCTCCGTCACTTAGGAGAGCAAATTATTTCTGGATATCGCCTCAGCCGAGAAGAGGCACTTGTACTAACCCAGATTGAAGGACAAGATGATATACTACTACTTTGTGAAATTGCCGATCAAGTCCGTCAAGCTTGCTGTGGAAATGTCGTAGATTTGTGTAGCATTATCAATGTTAAATCTGGAGGTTGTTCAGAAAACTGCAGTTTTTGTTCCCAGTCAGTTTATCATCCTGGAGAAGCTTCTCCAATTTATGGTCTGAAATCTACTGAGGAAATTTTGGCTCAAGCAAAGGCAGCAGAAGCCGCTGGAGCTAGAAGATTTTGCTTAGTTTCTCAAGGCAGAGGCTTAAAATATAACAGTCCTAAATCTACAGAATTTGAGCAAATTTTGGCCACAGTTAGACAAATTATTGCTGAGACAAATATTAAGCCTTGTTGTGCTTTAGGCGAAGTTACAGCAGAACAAGCTCAAGCATTAGCAGAAGCAGGAGTCACTCGCTATAACCATAACTTAGAAGCTGCCGAACAGTTTTACCCGGAAATTGTCACAACTCATACCTGGGATGACCGAGTTCAAACTGTGAAAAACCTAAAAGCAGCCGGGATTCAAGCTTGTACCGGAGGTATTATTGGTATGGGAGAATCTTGGGCAGATAGAATAGATTTGGCCTTATCCTTACGAGACTTAGAAGTTGAGTCTGTGCCTTTAAATTTGTTGAACCCTCGTCAAGGTACCCCTTTAGGCGATTTGCCTAAATTAGATCCCTACGATGCTTTGAAGGCGATCGCTATTTTCCGTCTCATCTTACCACAACAAATTATTCGTTATGCTGGAGGGCGGGAGGCTGTCATGGGAGAATTGCAAGCTTTAGGTTTAAAAGCAGGGATTAATGCTATGTTGATTGGCCATTATTTGACAACCCTTGGTCAACCTCCTGAAAAAGACCAAGCAATGCTAGAATCTCTTGGACTTCGAGGTGGGGAAGCTCCTATTCCAACTAAGTAATCATCATTCAGTCGTCAGGTATCAGCTAGGGTGATGGGGCGATAGATTAGATTTTGACTTAAATATAATATCAATTCTGTTTTGTCAAGTTTTATGTTCAGAAAAAGTATTGTTGCTGAGAGCTGAATATTGACAATAGGACAGACAGTTTGTCACACCTTTAGCTAATAACTGATAACTGAAATGGCTGATAACTGATAAGTGAAGAGCTGATAACTGAAATGACAATTACAGTAGAATTATTATGGGCAATTGCAGGTTTATTATTAACAATTGCTGCTACATTTTTACCAGCATCTTTTGCTAGTCCAACTTGGATTTGGGAACAGCAAGAAGTAAGAACTTTTTCTTTAGGGGTAACTTACCAAGTTGGTGCTGTGTTATTGGTAGGATGTTTAGGTGGAAAAAATGCTGCTGTTATTTCTCAAATAGCTTATATATTTTTAGGTTTAACTTTATTACCTGTCTTTACTCAAGGTGGTGGTATAAGTTATTTGAGAGAACCTAGTTTTGGTTATTTATTAGGTTTTATTCCTGGAGGGTGGCTCTGCGGAAATCTAGCTTTTAAAGCATATCCTAACCTGGAATTACTAGCTTTTAGTTGTTTATCTGGTTTATTCGGTATTCATGGAACTGGATTAACTTATCTAATTATTAGTAGTATTTTTGGCTGGAGAAATACAGAATTATTATCTTTATGGGAAGCTATTTTTAGATATTCTATTTTGCCTTTACCTGGACAACTAGGAATCTTATGTGCTGTGGCAGTTCTTGCTTATTTATTACGACGTTTATTATTTTATTAAAAATGGGGAGTAGGGAGTAAGCTAATACCCATTTTAAATGCGTATTAGCAAGTCAGAAGTTAGAAGTCAGAAGTCAGAAGTAATAAGCGTTTTTCTATGAATGATGCACACAAAAATAAGTCGTTTACATCCACAACAGCTTAGGTAGTAGGAGTACAATAAAAAGTTCTTGCTAAATTGTAGAGTAAATCTAACTAATATAGTAATTATTAACCTTGAAATTACGTTTTAAAAAAAATCCCTTATTTTGGATAGCTGCTGTTATCAGCATTATTTTAGATCATCTGACAAAGTTTTGGGTGGTACAAAATTTTGAACTCGGAGAAAGTTTGCCTTTATGGTCTGGTGTATTTCACTTTACTTATGTAACGAATACTGGAGCAGCTTTTAGTCTGTTTAGTAATGGTGGAGTTTATTGGTTACGCTGGTTATCTTTAATAGTTAGCTTAGGTCTCATGGGTTTTGCTTGGTTCGGACCTAGATTTAATCGTTGGGAACAATTAGGTTATGGTTTAATTTTAGGAGGAGCATTGGGTAATGGTATTGATAGGTTTGTTTTAGGTTACGTTGTAGATTTTCTACATTTTCGTCTCATAGATTTTCCCATTTTTAATGTCGCAGATGTTTCGATTAATATTGGTATTATTTGTTTACTAATTACTACATTTTTTGCTGAAGTACCTAACGGAAATAAGACAAAAAGAAGAAAGAATAAGGAAGAATAAAGAAGGAATAAACATTAGAGATAACTATCTAAAATAAAAGAGTATTTTGAAGCAACTGGATATAGTTTGGTCGATAAACTTTTACCTCTGGAATCTTATAGAAAACCTGGTTTATTAGAGATATAGCAATGAGCGCTCAGGTGTTTACAATGTCGAGTTCAAACCCCAGTCTACAAAAGCTGTACAAAAAATAATGTGTAAATATGCCAGCGCACATTGCTATAAATATTATTATCGTGAGGCATTTAGTACAAACCCAGTTTCGAGTTTCTCCCTCTTGAAAAAATAAATTATTAATTCTTTCCTGTTGCCGAAAAAATAAGGTTTAAACTATCTCCTTTCAAGGATAAAAAAAATCCTTTTAACCAATCTTTCTATTATAGGAAGAGGTCATTATTAATAAAGTTGTCGCTAAATAGAGGCAAAAAATCGCTCAAACCTAGACAATACAATAATTCCCTGCATTTTGATTTTCTAATCGCTATAATCTTTACATAACAAGGTTTTTGGGGATTTTTTAAGTTATAAAGCGACAAGTCTAATTATTAATAATTAATTATTAAATCCCTATTCCCTACTCCCTACTCCCTATTCCCTATTCCCTCTCTTGTTACAATTATCACAATGACCGCAACGCATATTTCGAGCTTCCTGAGAAAAACCAAATGCTTCTAATAAAAATTGCCATCGACATTTTCTCGTAGAAAAATATTTATTCATTTCCTCAACTCCTGAACTGTAATTTAAAGCAGCTTTTTTACCACTACCAGACTTATTAATAATATAGTTAAACGGGTCACGCCATCTTAATTTTCCAGAAGAATGCAAAATAGATAGAGCCATCGCTCCATTAGGAAATTCATCTATCAAACTATCAATATTTCCCGTAGTTGGCAGTTGTTTAATTAATTTTTCTGCTGCTTGATATTGCGACCTTAATTTATCCATTAAAAACTTTTGTCTTTGTTTATCTTCCGGGTCTAACCAACCAGTAGGTTCGCTAATTAAAGTTAAAGCTTCTGCTGGTTTTCCATCTCTACCTCCTCTACCAACTTCTTGAATATATTCTGATAAAAGTGATGGTGCTTGAAAATGTATTACCCAGCGTACATCTGGTTTATTTATTCCCATTCCAAAAGCAGAAGTACAGACGACAAAATTTATTTCTCCACCTATCCAAGTTTTCTCAATATGTCTTCTTTCTTCTGCACTTAAACCAGCATGATAAGCTGTAGTTTGATAATTTTTTTCTCGTAATATTTCTGCTAATTTTTCACTGTCTTTTCTGGTTCTGACATAAACTAAACCTGCTTGTTTTTCTCTGGCTTTGATAAAGTTGAATAATTGTTGACGGCGACTTCTAGGAGTACAAATATGTTGAATTTTTAGATGTAAATTATTTCGGTAGGGGCTGAGTAAAAATGGTTTTGGATTTTGTAATTGTAGGGTGGTTTTAATAATTTTTTGTGCTTGAGGATCGGCAGTTGCGGTGAATGCTGCAATAGCAATATTTGTTCCTGGTGGTTTTGATTTTATTAGTGCTGGTCTGACTGCTCCTAAACGTCTATAAGCAGGGCGAAATGTTTCTCCCCATTGTACTAAACAGTGAGCTTCATCTAATATTAATCCGTTGATTTTTGTCTGGGGTTGAGATAGTAAATTCCAGATTTTTTGGTTGAATAATGTTTCTGGAGAAAGGTAGAGTAATCTAAGTTTATTTTGTTCTAATTTCTGGAATGTTTGTCGTTTTTTTTGTGGGGTAAGTTGGCTATGGAGTAAGGCTGCGGGTAGGGAGCGATCGCTTAATTCTTGTACTTGGTTTTCCATTAAAGCCACTAGGGGAGAAATGACTAATGTTAAGCCTGTTTGTAGGAGGGCGGGAAGTTGAAAGCATATTGATTTTCCGCCTCCGGTTGGCATTATTATTAGAGCATCTTTTCCAGTTAATAAGCAGTTTATTATTTCTCCTTGTGGCGGTCGAAAATCGTCGTATCCCCAGATTTTTTTGAATGTTTCTTTGACTTTATTCCAGGATGTTTGTTCGGAGTTTGTCATTTCAATTAGGGAATAGGGAATAGGGAATAGGGAACAGGGAATAGCAGACTATTAAACGGTTTTAGGATTTAGAAATGTCCTGATTTTTACTTCAAATGCTATCTCAATTATTTTAATTCTGTCTGTTTTTTTTATGTAACAATTAATTTAAGTAGTTATAAGTTGGTTTTATAAAATTTATTTTTTACATTGTATAAAACTACATAAATACATGATATTTTTTGAAGAAA
>JBFRWR010000118.1:0-6927 GCA_051439685.1 Trichodesmium sp. | reverse complement strand
TCTGCATACCACGCAGTAATAGTCCTACGTTATCTCCAGCCATTCCTTCGTCCAGAATTTTCTGGAACATTTCTACACCTGTAACAGTTGTACTACGAGTATCCTTAATTCCCACCAATTCAACTGTCTCGCCCACTTTTACCTTACCACGTTCAATCCGGCCAGTAGCTACAGTACCACGACCAGTAATAGAGAATACGTCCTCTACCGCCATCAAGAATGGCTTATCAACATCACGTTCTGGTGTAGGAATATACCCATCCACCTCATCCATCAGAGCCAGAATTTTATCTACCCATTCATTTTCACCCTTGCCTATATTTGGATTAGCTGTTAATGCTTCTACCGCTTGTAAAGCAGAACCCGCAGCAATGGGAATATTATCTCCATCAAAGTCATAATCACTTAAAAGTTCCCGAACTTCTAGTTCCACCAATTCCAAAAGTTCCTCATCATCCACCATATCTTGCTTGTTGAGGAAAACAACTATATTAGGAACCCCTACCTGCTTGGCCAATAGAATATGCTCACGAGTTTGGGGCATTGGGCCATCAGCAGCAGAAACTACTAAAATTGCACCGTCCATTTGAGCTGCACCAGTAATCATATTTTTTACATAGTCAGCGTGTCCAGGACAATCAACATGAGCATAGTGACGATCTTCTGTTTCATACTCTACATGAGCAGTATTAATTGTAATACCCCGTGCCTTCTCTTCAGGAGCTGCATCAATATCTGCATAATTCCTTGCCTTAGCCTTTCCTTGTGCTGCTAGACTCATTGTAATTGCAGCAGTCAAGGTTGTTTTACCATGGTCAACGTGTCCAATAGTTCCAATATTGACGTGAGGTTTGTTTCTTTCAAATTTTGCGCGTGCCATTAATTATCTGTTCCTTTTTTCCGTTGTTAATTCCGCTTCCTTTAAATTAGGAAACGGATGCACTGATTAATAATAGATAAATTTTGAAAACTCTGCGGAGCCATTTACCTAATTTTTGTTGACTGTTTGTGAGACAGTTGCCAGTTTTTTTTAGGTTACTTGCCAGTTTTCATTTAGTTGTCAGTTGTTTTATTTTCACATTATTCAACCGAAAAATAAAATTTTAACCTAAAAACTAGATAAGTTCTCAGATTACTGAGGCTCTTAGAAAGGATCATGTTCTAAATTGTGAACATAATTTTCCTATTCAACCTTAAATTTTATAACAAAGAAGATAGAAAATTGATTTTTGCTAGTCTCCTAAATATATCCTCTGTTTTTGACGATAATCGTCTCAGCAACATTACGAGGCACTTCCTCATAATTACTAAACTCCATCGAGAAAATACCTCGACCTTGAGTTTTTGACCTCATGTCAGTAGCATAACCAAACATTTCTGCCAAAGGAACTTTAGCGGTTACTTTAGCCATACCTGATTCTAACTCCTGACCCTCTATTTGTCCTCTTCTTGAGTTTAGGTCTCCAATAATATTACCAATAAAATCCTCAGGTACTTCTACCTCTACTTTCATTTTTGGCTCTAACAATACAGGTGCAGCCTTAGTCACACCTTCTTTAATTGCCATAGAACCAGCAATTTTAAAAGCCATTTCTGAAGAATCGACATCATGGAAAGAACCATCTACCAGAGTAGCCTTAACATCTATTAATGGATAACCAGCCAAAACACCAGATTCACAAGCTTCTTTCATACCTTGCTCTGCTGGACCAATAAATTCTTTAGGTATTGTCCCTCCGACAATTTTCGAGACAAACTCAAAGCCACTACCTAAATCTCCTGGTTCCAAGTCTATAACTACATGACCATATTGACCCTTACCACCACTTTGACGGATAAACTTACCCTCAGCCTGAACCTGTTGGCGAATAGTCTCTCGGTAAGCTACCTGTGGTTGACCCACATTAGCTTCCACCTTATATTCCCGCAGCATCCTATCTACCAAAATTTCTAGGTGTAGTTCCCCCATACCAGCAATAACCGTTTGATTGGTTTCTGGATCTACACTCACTCGGAAGGTAGGGTCTTCATCAGAAAGGGCCTGAAGAGCTTGAGATAGTTTCTCCATATCTTGTTTTGTCTTGGGTTCCACAGCCACAGATATAACTGGCTCAGGAATGTAAAGAGATTCTAGGATAATTGGGTCGTCTTTATCACAAACTGTATCTCCTGTCAAGGTATCTTTTAACCCAACAACTGCTCCCAAATCTCCCGCCCGGAGTTCATCCACTTCTATTCTGTCATCAGCTTTCAGGACAATGAGACGAGAAATTCTTTCTTTCTTATCCTTAGTAGAATTTAAGATATAACTACCTTTAGCCAGAACTCCAGAATATACCCGCAAGAATGTCAGACGGCCATAAGGATCTGACATAATTTTGAATGCCAAAGCAGCTAGGGGCGCTTCATCATCTGCTGGCCTTGTATCTAATTCACCATTTGATAGTTTCCCTTGAATTGGTGGGACTTCTGTCGGAGCAGGCAAATAATCCACCACAGCATCTAATAAAAGCTGAACCCCCTTATTTTTGAAAGCAGAGCCACATAGAATAGGTACAATATTACCTGCAATAGTAGCTTGACGTATACCTTGACAAATTTCCTGTTCTGTTAGCTCTTCTCCCTCAATATACTTTTCTGTCAGACCATCATCGGTTTCGGCCACCGACTCAATCAGCTTAACTCGATATTCTTGTGCTAACTCCTTGACATTTTCAGGAATTGCTGTCTCTTGAATATCAGTCCCTAAATCATTTGTATAGATAAAGGCTTTCATTCTGACCAAATCTACAATTCCAGTAAAGTCATTTTCACTGCCAATTGGAATTTGAATAGGAACTGCATTAGCACGGAGGCGATCGCGAATTTGCTCATATACTTTAAAGAAGTTAGCCCCTGTTCTGTCCATTTTATTTACAAAGGCCATACGGGGAACTTGGTAACGATCAGCTTGACGCCAAACCGTTTCTGATTGAGGTTGTACTCCTCCAACAGAACAAAAAACAGCTATAATTCCATCAAGAACACGCATGGAACGTTCAACTTCAATCGTGAAGTCCACATGGCCTGGAGTATCAATAATATTAATTTGATGGTCTAACCACTTGGTACTAATAGCAGCCGCAGTAATAGTAATCCCACGTTCTCGCTCTTGAGCCATCCAGTCGGTAACTGCGGTCCCATCGTGAACCTCCCCCATTTTATGTACAATGCCGGAATAAAATAGGATTCTCTCTGTTGTTGTTGTTTTTCCAGCATCAATATGTGCTGCAATACCAATATTTCGCACACGTTCGAGCGGCATAATTCGTACCACAGTTACCTCCTTAAATAATGGATAATGGATAATGGATCATTGATAATGAAAACTATCTCAAATAAGCCTTTGCTCAAGAAATCTCAAAGTCTTTATAGATCAAGGTTATCGACTTTTTCAATCTGGAAAAAGTGCAACAATTCCTGCTCAAACCACCAAAAAGTTAGGATTTTAGGCAGACCAAGGGTAAAAAAATCGAGGAACAATTATTTCTCTGATGTTCTCTGTCTCCCCAACCTCCCCACACTTCCCACACTCTACTTTTTTCAGCAAACCCTAATTAAGCTTTGCTTATTGAAGTCTTTTTGCTCTTTGTAGGGAGTAGGTATAGACCTTGGATGTCCCTAGATAGTTTGGATAAATGGGAGTTATAGAAGAGGTCGTCGAAAGAATCGCCCCTTAGTTTTTCTGCCATAGTCCTAGTATCCCCAAAATCCGCACTTTTTCAGTTCTATCAACCGAAAAGCTGGTACTTTTTCAGAGCCTAAAATTGCTCAAACTTTTATTTGTAAATTCTTTGACATTTAATCAGCAAACCCTAATTATCAATTATCCATTATCAATTGAATTAGTAACGATAGTGAGCAAAGGCTTTATTAGCTTCTGCCATTTTGTGAGTTTCTTCTCGTTTGCGAATGGCATTACCTGTTTCATTAGCAGCATCCATTAACTCATTAGCTAATTTAAGGGCCATTGTTTTGCCACCTCTGGACCTAGAATATTGTACCAGCCAACGTAAAGCCAGGGTAGTCCCTCGATCAGAGCGGACTTCCATCGGTACTTGGTAAGTTGCACCACCTACACGACGAGCTTTAACTTCTACTAAGGGAGTCACATTCTTGACTGCCTTTTCAAATAGTTCTAGTGGATCGCCATCTGTCCTTTCTTCAATAGTTTTAAAGGCATCGTACACGATATTGAGAGCCACAGACTTTTTGCCATGACGCATTATGCGTCTAACAATCATACTTACTAACCGACTATTATATTTTGGATCTGCAGGAACAGGACGTCTTTGAACAACTCTACGACGAGACATATTATGAATACCAATAAATTGTAAATAATGGATAATAGACTAAATAAATGCAATATTCAATATTTGTGACTAAATATTAGTTATGATTTTCTTGAATTTTGCATTGGACTAATTTAACCTTTAGGTCTTTTAGCCCCATATTTTGAACGACTTTGTTTACGGTCTTTTACTCCTGCGGTATCTAAAGTTCCACGAATAATGTGATATCTCACACCTGGTAAATCCTTTACCCTACCACCCCTAATCATAACTACAGAGTGTTCCTGTAAGTTATGGCCAATGCCAGGAATATAAGCTGTCACTTCAAAACCAGAAGTTAGACGTACCCTAGCTACTTTCCGGAGGGCAGAGTTAGGCTTTTTTGGTGTAGTAGTGTAGACTCTTGTGCAGACTCCACGACGTTGAGGGCAACTTTTCAGTGCCGGAGATTTTGTTTTCTTCTCTGTGTCTTGACGAGCTGAACGAATTAGTTGTTGAATTGTGGGCATTAGTAACTCTTTTTCTTGTAATTATTTTTATAGTATTGGTAACAAAACAGAGTTTTTCTTGGGATAGTTTACTTAACATTTTTTCTTCCCAATACTGTCAATTAGGTTTATTTAGGTTGCTTGGGATTAAGCTTTTTTTTCTTGGGAAACTGATATATTTGATTTAGTTTCAAAAGTTTATTTAATTAGCACCTAATGATAGATAATTGGGAAAATTAATTAAGTTGATTAGTAGTCTAGTAAGATAGCCAGACTATTGTTTATATTAACACCATTCCCAATATATTTTTTTGATTGGGAATGACTCTGCCAATACCAAACTAAATCTAATGATTATTTAGACTCTGCTGTTTTACAGAACATTATATTTGCAAAGTTTTAACTCTGCTTTGGTTTTACATTTTCTCAAGAGGTTTAACTAACCTAGCAAGAAACTGTGCTTAATCTCGGTATTAGTAGCCAAGCCACTCAGCAGATTAATTTTTTTTCTCCAAAGGCTAAAAACTAGATTGTGAACTTGTCGCAAATAAACTACTGATCCACGATCAAGTTATATTTAGTGAAACGACTTAATTCTCCACAACTTGAGGGAAATTAAAGAACTTTATTTTAACTATATTTATAGTTATTTTCATTCATATATTCCCCAAGTTAAGCCTAAAATGAAAACTAATAATTGCTAAGAATTAGTTAATTACCTAATCCAAGGAATTTCATCTATCTTTACTGTTTTTCTAGAACCTGCCTCATAGAATTACTTCTATTTGGTCTGAAAGTCGCTTCACGGATTTAGTCAAGCAGCACAGAAAAATTATGACTTTGCAAACAATCTTTAATTTTAAGCTAGTTAGATGCTTTTGTCAATATCAAATAGAAAAGGAATTACCACAGCCACAAGTAACCTGAGCATTAGGATTATTAAAGCGGAATCCTCCACCCATAAGGTCTTCAGAATAATCTAATGTTAATCCATTTAGGTATTGGCATTGTTCAGAATCAAGTACAACTTTAACTTTTCCATAGTCATAAACTTGATCGTTACTGGCTAATTGTTCGTCAAATTCCATTATGTAACAGAAAGTACAGCAGCCACCAGATTTAATCTTTAACCGAAAAAAAGCATCTGGCTTTTGATTTTTGGACTTAAGACGAACAATCTCTTGGACTGCTGCATTGCTCAAGTTAATCATTCACAAATTCTTTTATCTTATCAAAAAATATAGAGTAGTTGTTAAATAATTAGGACTTGCTGAATAAGTATTTTAGTATGGGGGAGGAGTCAGGAGTCAGGAGTCTACCCACTCCTAACCCCTCCTGGGAGGGGAAGTCAGGAGGAATGGGAATTATCAAGTGGGTAGTCAGAAAAATTAAGTAAGGAATTTTTCTGCCTCGCGTTACCCCACCCATCCTCACTTTTTCAGCTCTATCAACTGCAAAGCTGGTACTTTTTCCAGACCGAAAATTGCTCAAACATTTATATGTCAATGCTTTGATATTTAATCGGTAAACCCTAATTAGGTTTTATCGAAAATTATCCCCACTCTATCACATTTGTTAGAGTGGGGATTTATGTTATAGCTGTTTTCATTATAGCGCTACGCGCTAGGGAATAGGGAATAGTAAATTGTCAAAAGGTTTTTCCTACGGAAATCCGCAAACAGAATTTAGAAATGTCCTAACCTTAATGCGTAGCGCTATACAGCAGTTTTCAAGTCAATGAACCATATAAAAAAATGATAATCCTGTAGGGACGTTGCATGCAACGTCCCTACATTTAGCAAGCAATCTCCGCGCACCCCTGAGATTGCTTCCTGCCACGGAGTGACCGTCGCTGCGGACTTGGGTATAGTAATTATCTGGATTTGATATAAGGTCTAATAATTCCCATCATAATAATCTCTATAATAATTTCTTCTTTCTAACTCTCTACCATCAGGTCCAATATTCCCATACCTAATCCATTTTGGTTCCACAGGTTTAGGTTCAATAGTAGGTTTGCGATCGTAAAAACTAGGCTTTTTAGGAAAGTCTTTAACAGGCATATCCTCAACTACTTCCCTCATAAACAGTTGCCAATTATAAGC
>JBFRWR010000117.1:0-5099 GCA_051439685.1 Trichodesmium sp. | reverse complement strand
GTTAATTTTGCTATGGCACAAGCAACAGTTAAGTATAATTCCCACAAAACAAATTTACATAAAATTCAACAATCTGTAACAGATATTGGCTTTGGAGCAGAACCACTTCAGGAAACAATAAATCTGGCAGAAAAAGACAGAGAAAATCGCCGAATAGAACGACAAATTAACAATAAAGTAGTTGTCGGCGGGATTATTAGTGGAATTTTAATTATCGGTTCGTTGCCGATGATGACTGGATTAAATATTCCTTGGATACCAATCTGGTTACATAATTCCTGGTTACAATTAATATTAACCACGCCTGTTATGTTTTGGTGTGGCAAATCATTTTTTCTTGGTGCTTTAAAAGGATTAAAAAATCGTTCTGTAGACATGAATACTTTAGTTGCTCTAGGTACGGGGGCAGCTTATTTATATTCTTTATTTCCTACATTTTTTCCAGATTTTTTTACTAGACAAGGATTAAATCCAGATGTTTATTATGAAGCAGCAGCCGTAATTATTACTCTAATTTTATTAGGCAGACTTCTCGAACATCGCGCCCGGAAACAAACCTCAGCAGCTATTCAAAAATTGATGGGTTTACAAGCAAAAACTGCTAGAGTTATTCGAGATAGAAAAGAAATAGATATTCTGATTGAACAAGTAAAAATTGGCGATTTAATTGTTGTTCGTCCTGGGGAAAAAATTCCTGTAGATGGGGAAATAAAAGAAGGTAATTCTACAGTGGATGAATCGATGGTTACTGGTGAAAGTTTGCCTGTAGAAAAACAGTCTGGGGATGAAGTTATTGGCGCAACAATTAATAAAACTGGTAGTTTTAAATTTGAGGCAGCGAGAGTCGGAAAAGATACAGTATTAGCCCAAATAATTAAATTAGTTCAACAGGCACAAAGTTCAAAAGCACCAATTCAAAAATTAGCAGATATGGTAATTTCTTGGTTTGTTCCTGTTGTAATGGGGATAGCGATCGCCACTTTTATGATTTGGATTAGTATGACTGGCAATTTAACCATGTCATTAATTACAACAGTCAGTGTTTTAATTATTGCTTGTCCTTGTGCTTTAGGATTAGCTACTCCTACTTCTGTCATGGTAGGAACAGGAAAAGGTGCAGAAAATGGGATATTAATTAAAGGTGCAGATAGTTTAGAAGTTGCTCATAAAATTCAGACAATTATCTTAGATAAAACAGGTACACTTACCCAAGGAAAACCTAAAGTTACTAACTATATAACTACTCAAGGAACTGCCAATGAAAATGAAATTAAATTGTTAAAAATAGCAGCAGCAGTTGAACGAAAATCAGAACATCCTTTGGCAGAAGCAATTGTTGAATATGCTCAAGCTCAAGGGGTGGAATTTCCTTTAGCAGAACCAGAAAAATTTGAGGCAATTTCGGGAATGGGAGTACAAGGAATTGTCTCAGATAGGTTAGTACAAATTGGTACTTCTCGCTGGATAAATGAATTAGGAATTGATATTACTAATTTGAAAAATCATCAAAATAAATTACAAGCTGATGCTAAGACTACTGCCTGGATAGCAATTGATGGTAAAATTGAAGGAATATTTGGCATTGCCGATACTTTAAAACCATCCTCAAAAAATGTAGTTCAAACATTACAAAAAATGGGAATAGAAGTAGTAATGTTAACAGGAGATAATCGCCAAACAGCAGAAGCTATTGCTGCCGAAGTTGGTATTAAGAGAATATTTGCTGAAGTGTTGCCAGAACAAAAAGCTGAAACTGTCAAAAACCTGCAATTAGAAAAGAAAAAAAGAAGCGATAACCATCAAATTGTCGCAATGGTAGGAGATGGAATTAACGATGCTCCAGCATTAGCTCAAGCAGATGTCGGAATAGCAATTGGAACAGGAACAGATGTGGCGATCGCTGCTAGTGATATTACTTTAATTTCTGGAGATTTAACTGGTATTGTAACCGCAATTAAACTGAGTCGTGCAACAATGAAAAATATTCGTCAAAATTTGTTTTTTGCCTTCATTTATAATACTTTAGGTATTCCTATTGCAGCGGGTATTTTGTATCCTCTAACTGGTTGGTTATTAAATCCAATTATTGCGGGAGGAGCAATGGCATTTAGTTCAGTTTCTGTAGTGACAAATGCTTTACGTTTAAGGAAATTTAAACCTCAATAAATTCTGTTGTAGGTGAATTAGAGTAGGCAAAAATATGATTTTAGAAGAAGTTATTTTGAAGTACGGAATATCGTGAAATTATTGTGAAGTAGAAAATTAGGTTGCATAAGATAAAATAACCAATTCTATCTAAAGATAGGGGTAGGCAAGATTAACAATTTAGTCTACCAATTACAGCAAGGAAAATGTATTACTATCCGGAATAGTAATACACATTTTTGATAAAGAATGATAGGAGCTTTCATCAATCAGAAGTTACAAGCTTTGTCAGTCAAGGTCTTTAGAGCCAGGAGTTTTTTAAAGCCAAAAGCTCAAGACTCTTGCCACATATAACTTTAAGGTTTAATTGATGACATGCCCTAGGAGATTATAATTTTAAGTATAGAACTAACAATGTCTAAATCAACAATTTTGATTGTAACTAATGATACAACAGCGTCTGAGACTGGTGGTCAAAGAGGATGGGTAAGTGGAGTTCAACAACGTTTGGCAAAAGCTGTTGAAATTCCTGTATCTGTGCTAGAAGACAACATGACCAGTTTTCTTGAAGCAGCAGGACGTTTATTTCAGCAAGCGGATCGGCAAATTGGAACCCAGTCCGATCTACAGCTAGATGAAGTGGAGCTACAGGTAGAGATAAGTGGAAAGGGAGAAGTTAAATTAGTTGCTGGAGGCGAAGCAACAGGAAAAGGAACAATTACATTAAAGTTTAAGCGTCCAAATTAAGAGGTTAATGGCAAATAATTGGGCAATTATTATTGGTATTAATTTTTATCAGCATCACCCAGAACGACGACTAAAGTTCGCTGTTCAAGACGCTGAGTTGATGTACGATTTTCTCTGCAATTCGGCTAAATTTCCACGAGACCATGTTTTCCTTTGTTTAGGAGATGAGGCAAATAGTCAAAATTACCCAACTTATTCTTATATTTTAAAGTTACTGGAACGAGACTTACGCCCAGATCGTATTGGTCAAGTAGATCGATTTTGGTTTTTCTTTGCTGGACATGGAATTAGCCGAAACGGAAAAGATTATTTAATGACTTGTGATAGCCTAGTTGAAGATATTGATTTAAGGATTGCACTTTCCTTAGATGAGGTTATTGCTTGTTTACGCAAACATCAAAATGCAGAAATAGTTCTCGTTCTTGATAGCTGTCGTGAAACAAAAGGAAGTAGAAATTTTGCTAATTCCATAGGTGAAGAAACTATTCAGCTCGCTAAAAGTCGTGGAATTACAACTATCTTTTCCTGTAATTATGGACAGTTCTCTCATGAGCTTGATAGTAAGAAACACGGTTCGTTTACTTATTCATTGGTCGAGGGATTGAAACAATACACTCTTCCAACTCAACTAGAGAACTATTTGCAAAAGTATGTACCCAAACTCAATGCTGAAGATAATAAGTCTAGCAACCAAACTCCTATAATCCGCATCGAACCTGTTTCCAAAGTAAACGATTTTTTGTTGCCTCAGTTTGCCAGCAAAGCCGATCTTGATGAAATCATAAGTTTGGCAAACCGTGAAGAATTAAAGGATCATTTTGACAAGGCTAGCGATTTGTGGTGGAAAGTTATTAGAGTTTCTTATTCTGAAGAACAAAAGGTATTAGCTCAAGAGGCTATTGAAAGGATAAATGACAAGAAAAGTAAGCTATTAGCTCAAGAGACTATTGAAAGGATAAATAATCAGAAAACTTTAGATCAAGACTCAGCTAGGCGAAACTTTATTGAAAAAGAAAATTCAATAACAAACTCGCTTACACCTATACCAAAGCAAAGTGGGAAATTTGAGGATATGAACCCTGATGATTGGAAAAAAACACCTAAAAAATCAGAAAGTCCAGAGCAATCTTGGTGGAGCAGAGTTGTTCATTATATTTTTGATGAAAAGGGTTAATAAAATTTACATTTATTTTCAATAAAGGAGCGATAGGAAGCATGACTACGAGTCAGGACACATTAGGTTTAACAGATATAAATCAGAAGATAGCAGGTGACATAAAAATTAAGCCGAGCATTCTAAGTTCTGCTACCAGAAACGATCAAGAAGCTCTTTTGATTATGTTTAAACAGTTTATTCTAGAGGATGAAGAGGTATATTACGTTCAATATTTAGGGCGTCAAGGAATTTGGGGAGTAGGTAATCATAGTTTTGCCTGCCTGACTGAACGTCGTGTTGCCGATATTACTGTAGGTCGTTTTGGTGAAGTAACTTACCAAGACGGTTACCTAGAATCTATTAACAGCAGTATTATCTACCAACCTTCTAAACTACCTTTGTACTATTACATGGGGATTTTAATAATTTTAGTATTTTTTATTTTTGTAATTACCATACTTACTTCAAAAGTTTTAGCATTTTTAATCTTGGGAATTGGTCTTCTCCTTATCCCATTTATAGTGCAAGCTTACTATCGGTTAGTTAAGTGTGGAATAGTATTCTGGGTTAAGGAAGGATCGCCTATTTATATGTTCACAAATCGAAAATACTTAAAACGGGCAAATTTACTTTGTCGAAGTCTTACGATTTTACGGGAAAACCGTATAAGGACTATTAAAGATATGCCAGATGTTTAGCAATTTTGACTAACACTACGCAAATATAGCGAGGACATTGAAATTGTCTAATTCCAATTAGACTTCCACCGAATTTTAGTAGAATAGAACTTAGGCAAAGACTCTATATATAGTGCCTGTGTGTATGTCATAATCTAGAAAAAACTGTGTTTATAATAAAAACTACCAACAATGGCAAAAGACATTTTCCATCAACAGGTTAAAAATGCTCTAATCAAAGATGGATGGAATATTACCCACGATCCTTTTACAATTAGAATTAGTGAAGCTGTCAAATTACACATTGATTTAGCAGCAGAAAATGCTATTGCAGCAGAAAAAGGTTCTGAAAAAATTGCTGTAGAAATTAAAAG